>JBGOTY010000256.1:0-5598 GCA_041476745.1 Verrucomicrobiia bacterium
AGTTTGTCGTAGCTCGACAGCGGAATGAACACCGAGTAGCCGACCCCGTGGCAGTCGACGACAACATGGGTCGGCGCGGCTTCCGCAAGTTGGCCATGGAGGTACGCGATCATCGCGAGCCAGTGTAACCGCGAATGGACGCGAATCAACGCGAATCCGCCCTCGCCAAGGCTACGGCGGACACGTCAGATTTGCTTCGGCGGCTTGACCTGGATGCCGCGGCAACTGTGGGCGTGGCAGATGGCGACGGCGAGAGCGTCGCCGGCGTCGGCCTGTGGCGCTTCCTTGAGGCCGAGCATGACTTTCACCATGTTGCCAACTTGCGTCTTGCCCGCGCCGCCGAGGCCGGTGACGGATTGCTTTACCTTGCGCGGGGCGTATTCGTAAATCGGCAGGTCGTGCTTGGCGGCCGCGGCGATGATGACGCCGCGGACCTGACCGAGGGTGAAGGCGATGCGCGTGTTCTGCACGTAGACCAGGCCCTCGATCGCGACCGCTTCTGGTTGATGGTCGGCGATCAACTTCATCATGGCATCGCCGATGCGCACGAGGCACCGCGACGGCAACACGGTCGGGGGATTCTTGAGGTGTCCGTGGCAGAGCGCGGTTAGCTGATTACCCCTGGACTCGATCACACCGAACCCGGTGGAGCGCAGACTGGGATCGATGCCGAGAATTTTCATTGAGGCAAATCCGAAAACCGAAAACCGAAACAAATCCGAATGACAAATGTGCGAATATCGAAGAACAGCATTTTCTGATTTTGGAAATTCGTGCTTGTTTCGGGATTCGAGCTTCGGGTTTTCGCGCTAAGCAGCGGCGGCTTGAACCTTCTCCATGATCTCGTCGGGGATTTCGCAGTTGGAGTAGACATTCTGCACGTCGTCGCTGTCTTCCAGCGCGTCGATCAATGCGAGAACGCTGCGCGCGGTCTTTTCGTCCGTGATGGGCAAGGGCGTCAACGGGAAAAACGCGACTTCGGCAGACTCGGGTTTAATGCCTTTCGCTTCCAGGGCTTTGTGGACGGCCTCGAACTGGTGTGAGTCGGTCAGGATTTCGTAGGTGTCGGGGTGCGCGATCATGTCCTCGGCGCCAGCGTCGAGCGCCAACGTCAGCAGGTCGTCCTCGGAAATCTGTTCCTTCGCGACGAGAATCTGGCCTTTGCGATGGAAGAGAGGTTTCACGGCGCCCATGACCGCCAGGTTGCCGCCGTGCTTGGTGAAGATCATGCGAATCTCGGCGGCGGTACGGTTCTTGTTGTCGGTGAGCAGTTCCATCAAGAGCGCGACGCCACCAGGCCCGTAGCCTTCGTAGGTGACTTCCTCGTAGTTGACACCCGGGAGTTCGCCGGTGCCTTTCTTGATGGCGCGGTCGATGTTGTCGGCGGGCATGTTGATGGCGCGGGCTTTCATCAGGATCGTGCGCAGGCGCGGATTGAACCCGGGGTCGCCGCCGCCGTGTTTACACGCCACAGCCATTTCCTTGCCGAGCTTGGCGAAAATTTTCCCGCGTTTGGCGTCGATGGTCCCCTTGTAGTGCTTCACCTTCGACCATCTGGAATGCCCTGACATAGTGTAGAAATCTTAGCTTGCTGACAGTAGGCTTTCCATATAATTTATCAATGTCTTTGGCAACTCGTGCGCGGGTGGTGGAATTGGCAGACACGTACGTTTGAGGGGCGTATGGCGAAAGCCGTGCAGGTTCAAGTCCTGTCCCGCGCACCAATCCCCGAATTGATTCTTATACTGCCAGCTGGTAGCTGTTGAATTAAAGCTCTCACACAGTTGAGAAAGTCGGCGGCGGCGACACCAAAGAAACTCTTCCACGGTTTCACCGCTTCGTGCTAGATTACTTGGGGAAGAGCAGGTGGCTTATGCGTGTCTGGTTTCTCTTTATTTCGGGGGTCATCATCACCACCGCTGCGTTCTGTGCTGGCTGCGCGATGAATCCCGACAAGCCGAAAGAACCCCACCCTGCCATGCGGGCAATGGGTCAGCCTGTTCCATCACCCACAGAATCCGGTGAGGCGCCGACCAACGAGAGCATCGGCCCGAAAATTCGTCGTCAACTCAACGCCACCCCCACGACGACGGCGGGCATCATCGTCGAAGTCGACGACGGCAAGGTCACGCTCCGCGGCACGGCGCCGAATCTCGCCACGTCATGGCGTGCCGAAGCCATCGCGCACGCTGTGAAAGGCGTCAAGGTGGTGGTGAATCAGATTGTGGTAATTACCCCAACCGTCCCACCGTGACGCAGTGCGCTCGTTTTTGCGGATGACAGGGCGGGATTGACGGTCGATTCCACCCCACTTTGCTGCGAGGGCTGAGGTTCACCGCCTGCTGGGTGTAATCACCCGTGCCCCGAGCCTGCCGATCTCGTTTGCAGAAAACCGCCATGCGCAAGAACCGCACGGCGGAGGCGTCATCGGTTGCTCCAGCGGAAGATCGTCACCCGGTTCCTCCACAGGAACCAAACGACTGCCACACAAACCACCAGTGTGGCCAGCATCCCCAGCAGCGACAGGATCGAGAACCGTTCCCCCGTTGGAACGACGATGGCTTTTGTGGCACTGCCTGCCTTCAGTTCTTCCTGCGCCTCGGTGAGGTTCTGGATCACTTCTTCATAGGAATCGTAACGCTCGGCCGGGTCCTGGGCCAACATGCGAGCGATGGCCTGCGTCGTGCGCTCATGCAGGTTGGGCGCGGACGTTTGCAGGGATAGCGCGGGTTGAGCCGTGTGCTTGGTGGCCACTTCGCCCGCCGTGTCGGCGTCGAACGGTGGGCGGCCAGCCAGCGCGTGGAAAAGCGTCGCGCCCAGCGAATAGATGTCACTACGCAAGTCTTCGGGATGACCGCGGAGCTTTTCGGGCGCTACGTAGTAGGGCGTTCCCCACATCTGTTCCGGGGCCTGTCCCTCAGTGCCTTCGGTGCCCTCGCTGTGACCGCGTGCCAAGCCGAAATCGACGATCTTGGGAACCCCATCTTCGTTGAAAAGGATATTGCCTGGCTTCACGTCACGGTGTAGCAGGCCGCGTTGCCAGGCAACGAGCAGCGCGGAGGCGATCTGGCGGCCGATGGAAAGCACTTCCGTTTCAGGAATTCTGCCGAGCTTGGTGATGCGGTCGTCCAAGCTGCCCCGCTCGCATAACTCCATGGACAGGTAGTACTGGTTGTCGATCTCGCCAAACGCATAGACCTGCGCGACGTTAGGATGGTTGACGGACGCCGCCGCGCGAGCCTCATGGGAGAAGCTGTTGATGAATGCCGGGTTTGTGGAGAGCTTCTTATGCAGGATTTTCAGCGCGAGATAGCGGTTGAGCGGGAGATCGATGGCTTTGTAAACCGTGCCCATGCCGCCGATCCCGATGGGGTTGAGCAGCAGGAAATCACCGAATTGCAGCGGCACAACGGAAAGCGACCCACAATGCTTGCACTCTACGTGGGTGAAGCCGCTCTGTCCTGTCAGGTCGAGGATCGCCCCGCAAGAGTGGCAATTGATGGATTCCGGCACTTTGCCTGGCGCGTCCATGACCCGGTCACGTTAGCACGCGCTCGAAAGCTGCAGCAACAGCAAACCAAGCCTACGGGGTGTGCAGGTTCGACAGGGGCCGTTGGAACAATCCGCGTCCCGGCGCGTTTTTGCCAGTGTGAGCAAATTGCCGCATGGTGGCGCTTGGTTTCCTGTCTTCACAGGTTCGGCCTCATTGTGTCCAATCTATTCCCCCACAGGTCATTGCGCATGGGTTTTAGTGTCGCCAAAAGCGCTGTGGCATATCGACTGCTAATTCGCCGCACAGACACGGTGTACCGACTCCCGTTGCGGCGATGGCGAGTAGTCGTCAAGGTGCTTTTTCTGTTTACAGGCCCGAGACGGTTCTCTAGTATTCGCACCCGCACCAGGGGAGGAAATCGATGAAAAAAATTGAGGCCGTAATCAAACCGTTCAAGCTCGAAGACGTCAAGGAAGCGCTTGCAGGCGTGGGCGTCGAAGGCATGACGGTCACCGAGGTCAAGGGTTTCGGGCGCCAGAAGGGTCACACCGAAATCTACCGCGGCAGCGAGTACACAGTGGATTTTTTGCCCAAGTTGAAACTGGAGATCGTACTGCCCGACGGCGCTGTGGAAGCCGCGGTCAATGCGATCCTGAAGACGGCCAAGACGGGCAAAATCGGCGATGGCAAGATTTTCGTGCTGCCTATCGACGAGGCCGTGCGCATCCGTACTGAGGAGCGCGGCGATCAAGCTGTGTAACGCCGCCAAAAATCGACCAACTACGAATCACATTCGCCAGCGCGGTGACCTATTCATCGCCTGGCTTGGAGGACAAACATGACGCCCAAAGAAGTCCTGGCACTCTGTAAGAGCAAGAACGTTCAACTTGTCGATGTAAAATTCTGCGATTTTCTTGGCACCTGGCAGCATTTCTGTGCGCCGATCTCCGAGCTGGAGGAGGAAGTTTTCGAGGAAGGCCTCGGGTTCGACGGCTCGTCGATCCGCGGCTGGAAATCCATCGAGGCCAGCGACATGCTGCTGATGCTCGACCCGGCCACTGCGATCATCGACCCGTTTCCGCAGGTCACTACGATCAGCATCGTCGCCGACGCCGTGGACACGATCACGCGCGAGCCGTACAGCCGCGACCCGCGCAACGTCGCCCGCAAGGCCGAGGCCTACCTGAAGCAGACGGGCATCGCGGACACTGCGTACTTCGGCCCGGAAGCGGAGTTTTTCATCTTCGACGACATCCGCTATGGCCAGACCTCCAACAGTGCGTATTACTACATCGATAGCAACGAGGGCATCTGGAATAGCGGTCGCGAGGAATTCCCGAACCTCGGCAACAAGATTCGCCATAAGGAAGGCTATTTCCCCGTCCCCCCGCTGGACACCCAGGCCGATATCCGCAACGAAATGATTATGGTCATGAAGGAGTGCGGCCTTAAAGTGGAGCGCGAGCACCACGAAGTGGCCACCGCCGGCCAGGCGGAGATCGACTTGCGCTTCAACTCGCTGGTTTCGATGGCCGACGACATGTTGCTGTACAAGTACATCGTCAAGAATGTCGCCAAGCGCCATAATAAGACCGTCACGTTCATGCCCAAGCCGCTTTTCGGTGACAATGGCAGCGGGATGCACATCCACCAGAGCTTGTGGAAGAAGGGCAAACCCCTTTTCGCGGGCAAGGAATACGCGGGCTTGAGTGACATGGCACTCTACTACATTGGCGGCGTCCTCAAACACGCGCGGGCCATCGCGGCGATCACGAATCCGACCGTCAACAGCTACAAGCGGCTCACGCCGGGCTTTGAAGCACCCGTGAACCTTGCGTATTCCAGCCGCAATCGCTCGGCAGCGATCCGCATCCCGACTTATTCACCAAGCCCGAAGGCCAAACGCATTGAGTATCGTCCGCCCGATCCGATGGCGAACCCGTATATTACGTTCTCCGCGTTACTCCTGGCCGGTCTGGACGGCATCGAGAACCGCATCGACCCCGGCGAGCCGCTCGACAAGAACATCTACGAGCTGTCGGCCAGCGAACTCAAGAAAGTGCCTTCCATGCCGGGTAGTCTCACGGAAGCGTGCGACGAACTCG
>JBGOTY010000257.1:0-5576 GCA_041476745.1 Verrucomicrobiia bacterium
CGCGAGCCATGCATCGCCACAGCGCCCGGGCCGACAAGCCGCTGGTGGTCATCAACTGCGCGGCGCTGCCGGAAACGCTGCTGGAAAGTGAATTGTTCGGCCACGAAAAAGGCGCGTACACCGGCGCCGTCGAGCGCCGCATCGGCAAGTTCGAGCAATGCGATCAGGGGACGATTTTCCTCGATGAAATTGGTGACATGCCGCTTTCGACCCAGACAAAAATCCTGCGCGTGCTGCAGAACGGCGAGTTCCAACGCGTCGGCGGCAATCAAACCTTTCGCGTAAATGTGCGCGTCATCGCCGCGACCAACAAACATCCCGAACAACTCATCGCTGTGAAAAAGTTTCGCGAGGACCTGTTTTACCGCTTGAACGTGGTCCGCATCCACCTGCCGCCGTTGCGCGAGCGTCCCGAGGACATCCGTTTATTGGTGGATTACTTTCTGCAGCAGTTCGTGAAGTCGGGCACGATCCCGGGAAAGGTCACGAAGATTTCAACGGAAGCGCTGAAAATCCTCGATAAGTCGCCCTGGCCGGGCAATGTGCGGGAATTGGAGAACGTGATCGAACGCGCGGCGGTGGTGGCGCGCGGCGATTCGATCCTGCCCAAGGATCTGCCCACGGAGGTGCGCGAGCCGCGGGCCGCTGCCGTGCCGCCGGAAGATCTGGCGGCGGCGATCGACGCGGCAGTACGCCCGCTCTATGCGCTCGCGAAGAAGGACCCGAAGCTGAAGATCATGGCGCTGGTGGAGCGCGAGTTGATTGCGCGGGCTCTGGTGGAGACCAACGGCAACCAGGTTCAAGCCGCGCGGTTGCTGGGCATTACGCGCGCGACGCTGCGCAAGCGTATCGAGAAATTCCGGATTGCCAAGCGTCTGGAAGTGAAGTAGCCGCTGGCGTCCCTACGGAACCCAACTTCCACTCACATATCGCAGCTCCTGCCATGAAGCGGCAAGGTAGCCGGCGGACCCCGTGATGTTCTTCAATGACTCGTCGTAATGGACATTCGCGTTGCCGTTTAGGGTGACGCTCTTGGCCACGACCGCGCCATACACGTTGCCGTTGCCGCTGATGGTCAGGTCGGCGTCGGGCGCGTAAATCGCGCCGACGAAGCTGCCGTTGCCGGCGACACTGACCGATGTGCAAGAGGAAAGGCCGTAGAATACATCTTTAGAAGCATAGACATCATTGTTCACAACTCCGTTACCACCGAGTGAAATGGAACCCGCGGCATACACCGTCAGGCTCGCTCCAGATGCCACAGTAATCTGCGCGTTCCCCGCGAGGCTTATCGAGCCATTGACATAGAGTGTTACGTTTCCGGAAATCGTCAGCGTCTTGTTGCCGCTCAAATTGATGCCGGTGGCATAATAGGTCGGACCACTGAGGGTGGTATTGCCACTGATATTGCCTTCCGATGTCCACAAGCCGGCCCCGGCAGGTAGCGCTGGATCGGGGATGCTGGCGCTGAAGTCGTTGCGAATCCACCCCTCGGAAAGGCCTGTGGCATCGGAGGTCGCCCGCTGGCTCGCGGTAAACGTCGAGCCCACGCTGCCGTTGACACCGATCGAGACGCTGCCGCCCGGCCCGGTGGCCACCGTACCGTACACGTCGGCGTTCCCGACCCCGACGGAGTTTGTCACCGTACTCAGTGTCCCAATGTTGCCGTTGGCCTGGCGTTTGGACACGTCGTATAGTCCGCCGGTAGACTTGGTGGGATCACTCGAGTCGAAGCTGTCCGTATAGGCGTTGTTGCCGTTGAGGTCGATCGTACCCTTTGCCGCCAGTCCGACGGGGAACATGCTGCTGCCTGCCACGGACACCTGCACTGCCCGCGTGATGGTCCGCCCGCCATAGTTGGCGCTCGTGACCGTCCCCACCCCCTGGAACTTGGGATTGGCGGTGCCAATGTTGTAGGCGGTTACGGACAAGGTCCCGACGGCGTTGCCATAAGCATTCGCCAGATTCGCGACCGTCTTGCTGTAACTGCCGCCGCCCATACTGGTCCAATTACGCGAACTCTGAAATCCGCTGCCTCCTTGCGTATATTGGTAGTTGAGCTCGGCCATTCCGATCTCTACTGCGGCCTCGGAGAGGTGCAGGGCTTGGTTCCACCGGTGCGCACGGTAATTCGCGTCGTATTCATCGCTCAGGTACGTCAGGACCCCGGCGATCAGGATCGCGAGAACGCCGGCGCTCATGGCGGCGCTGACCAAAACCGACGCTCCGCGGCTGTGCAGTATTCGAATCTTCATGGTGTCCTCTAGTTCGCCGTGTTCCGCATGTCATAGCGTGCGGACAGGAAGTCTTCCGACTGAACCTGGCTCATCACGGTCTTGCGTAGTTTAATGTCGAGTTGAATGCCCTTGGCGGTACTGGTGGTTACTCCATTCGAGTTGCCGAGGTTGTCGTAGAGCGTGAACGTCAACCCCTTGATATTGGAGGCCAGCAGGTCCGTCTTGCCCGTGCTCGAATCGTAGCGGGAGAACTTGCCCCCGCTCGTCGTATAGCTCACGGTCTTGTTGGAGATCACCGTCCCGGAGCTGTTGAACGCCGTGGGAATGGCGACGGTGATATTGGATGGATTGGCGAAGGAAGAAATGCTGGAAACGCCGCGTATATCCCTCGCGAAATAACTGACCGCCAGCCGGCCATCCCCGTGGATTTGCCGGTAATTCGAGATCGCCGTGAACCCCTTGATCGACATGATATACGTCGTCATGACCCCGACCAGGACGAGCGCGCCAATGGCGGAGGCCACCAGGGTCTCTGCCAGGGTCGATGCCCGAGAATCACGCCACCGCCGGGTGATCGTGGAAAAGCAGGAGCGGGTGTTCATGATCCTAAAAGATATACTTGTTCAGTCCCCCGTTACCCACGAGTGAAGTCAATGTGTTCGTCAACACACGGTTGACTTGATTCGTCCACGTCACCGTCAGAGTAACTTTGACGATGGTGTTCGTCGTGCCATAGGTGTCGTAGGTCGTCTGGGTGACCTTTCCAGCGTAGAGGTGCGCCGTGTCGCTCGGATCGGTAAACTTGTTGGTGACTGACTGCAGCGTGTTCCAGTCGAGCAGTCGAATGTATTCCATTTCCTGCTGCAGCACTTGCCCGGCGCGCGCAGTGCGACGAATGTCCGTAAGATAGCGCGCGCTTTGGGACACCGTAGCGAGAACCGCGGCCAACACCAGCCCCAGGATCATCACGGCGATCATCGCTTCCAGCAGCGTGAATCCGTCTTTCGCATTGGCTGGCTTCTGCCTCATCGTCGCTCCCGAGCTTATCGATACACCGTCCGATATTAAGGAAGCAATTGATGTACCTGCCGCATCTCCGGAAGGAAAAATGCAGAAAGCCTGCGGTTTCAGCGAGATCCCCACCATCACTGGGTTGCGGTGTCGCCTCAGAACTGAGACGTGTCGCAAGGATGTGAGGGGCGTCCGTCGTGGGACGCCCCTCTCCACCACAGTTCCCGCCCTCACCCGTCGGGAACCAACAACATCGTGTGCGCCGGCCTACTTCGGCCAGAAATTCTGATCGGGAGCCGGATTGTTTGGTTTGCCGATCAGGTTGCGGGCCTTCGCATTATCGTTCGGCATCCACTTGTCGGTCGAATATGCTTCTTTGGTGGGCAATCCATTGGCGTACTTCTCGTAGCCCGTGATCTGGGAATCGCCACGCACGATCGTCGGCGTCAAGAAGATCAATAGGTCGCGCTTCGTCTTGCTGAGGCTCTTGCTGCGGAAGAACGGGCCGATCAGGGGAGCATCGCCCATCAGCGGTACTTTCGTGTAGCTGTCGCTGAGATCCTGGCGCATGAGCCCGCCAATCGCCAGCGTGTTGCCGCTCTTGATGAGTACTGTCGTGGTCGCCGTGCGGGTATTGATGATCGGAATGAGCACAGCTGAACCACCGCCGCTCTGCAACGTCGCGTTTTCCGTCGAGCTGCTCGCCTCCGGCGTAACATCCAACGTAATGAAGTCGTTCTTATTGACCCGGGGCAGCACACTCAAGATGATGCCGATGTCTTTGTATTCAAACCCGTTGATCTGGAGTGACGCCGTTTGTTCGCTGAAAGCGAAGTTTGGAATCGGGTATTGTGTAGCAATGGAGATGCGCGCCTTGGTGTTATCAGTGGTCACCACCCGTGGATTGGCCAACAGCTCCGAGTCGTTGTCCTGGCTCAAGAAGGAGAAGACCAGCCTGGCCGCACCAGCGTCTAGAACGCCCAAACCAGCCTGCCAGGGAGACAACGCCGAGGCGCCGGCGCCCTTGGCCCACTGAAAGCCGGAGACAGGTTGGTTGATTGGATCTACTACTGCCTTTGGATCCGTGCTGATCTTGCCGTTATCCAAAGCACTGCCCCCCGCGGCGACTTCGTGATTCAACAGCGTGCCTGCCCAGTTAATGCCCAAGTCTTTTTTGGGATTTCGCGTAGTCTCGACAAATTTCGCCTCGATCAATACTTGCGGTGTTTGCGTATCCAGTTGTTCAATCAGCTTGGAGACCTTCAAGAGGGATGAGGGCGTGTCCGAAAGCACTAGCGTGTTACTGCGTGTATCGACTTGAATCTTGCCCTGTTTCGTCAGGACGGCATCGAGCGTCTTTTTGATATCGTCCGCCTTGGCGTAATTCAGCGTGTAGACGCGCAGTTCGACCGCCTCGGTATCCAGGGATTCTTTGGACTTCACCTTGGCGATGTTCTTGTCCTTCACGTACGCGTAGCCCTTGGACTCAGCGATCAACTGCATCGCTTGCTCGTACGAGACACCCTTCAAATTCACCGTGACCTTGCCGGTCACCTCATCACCGAGGATGAGGTTGATGCCCGCTTTGGCCGACAGCGTGCGCAGGACGTTCTGGATATCGGCCTCGATGTAGCCAATTTCAATCGGCTCATCGGGAACCGGCTGTGCGGGGACGGCAACGGGCGTCGCCACAGGTGCTGTGGTAATCGTCGCCGGAGCTGATACAACCGGCGGAGGTGGGGTCGAGACTGCCGCCGGAACTGTTGGCGCGGGACTGTCATTCGCACAGACCAGCGAGGAGATCGCCATCGCGCCGATCGCGCAAGCGGTGAGGTATCGTAGCGTCTTCATCATGTTATCCTCTCTGCAATGAGCAGCATCTGGGCCAGTCGGGTGGTTCCCTCACTTGGCCGCTGGGTTGTGCTCGCCCCCGCCGAGCCGCAACTCGACCTTCTGCCCCCCGACGTCCAACAATACAAGCTCGCGGGTAATCTGCAGGGCTTTGACTTCCACGTCGCCTTGTTGGGTGTGCACCTTGGCCGTTTTGTTCAACTCCACGAGTTGATCATTGACCAGCGCGGACGATTTGGCCGCGTTATACAAGATCCCCTGCAACTTCAACTGGTCGACTCCCACAAGTTGGGTCGCGCCCGTGGACTTCGGAACCTCCGAACCAAACGGATCGCGTACACGTTGCGGTGTGTAGGTCGTCGAACTTTATTCGAGACTGGTGCTCGGGTTGCCCCCGCTCGCCGAACCCGATCGGGCGAAGATGAATAGGAAAAACACAAGGAAAACCAGCGATTGGCAAAACGCCAGGATCCCGAC
>JBGOTY010000258.1:0-5552 GCA_041476745.1 Verrucomicrobiia bacterium
CAAACGTCCGCCGTCGGGCAATTTCCTGGGATAAATCAGTCATGGCAAATCAGCCGTATCCTACCACGAAACAACCACTCGGATCATTTACCGATCTGATCCAGTTCTGCCCAGCGGGCATAGAGCCGGGACACCTCGGCTTCGGCGGCAGCGGAATGTAGATGATTATCAACGTGCGCTGCCACGCCAGGACCCGAACCCGGGGCAATTGCAACGCTGACTTCGTGATGATGATAACATGTTTACAACTGCGCCCACAAGATCTTGGCACAGATGCGAAGCGACAGGAGAAGGCTGAAGTTGGAATTGCACGAGGAAGTTGACCCGCGCTGACAATAATGCTGAGATGGCTGCGTGGTCGCGATCGTCGAACTCATTTTGGGATTGCTCATGCTGGTGGCGGTCCTGGCGCTTGTGGCGAGGAAAATCCAGGTGCCCTACCCGATTCTTCTGGTCGTGGGCGGGTTGTTCATCGGGCTGTTGCCGGGACTGCCGAGGATTCGCCTGAATCCGGATCTGGTCTTCGTGTTGTTCTTGCCGCCGCTTTTGTTCCCGGCGGCATTGTTCACCTCCTGGCGAGACTTTCGAAAGGACATCCGCGCCATTTCCTTGTTGGCCATCGGCTTGGTGCTTTTCACGACGGTGGCCATCGGTCTGTGGGTGCATTACTGGACCGGCCTGCCGTTGGCCGCGACATTCGTTCTGGGCGCGATCATTTCACCGCCGGATGCCGTTGCGGCAACGGCCATTGCCGAGCGGCTTCGCGTCCCGCGGCGCGTGGTCACGATCCTGGAGGGCGAGAGCCTCGTCAATGATGCCACAGCCTTTGTCTGCTATCGCTTTGCCGTCGCGGCGGTCGTGACCGGGACTTTCTCGATCGCCCAGGCGGGAACTCGATTCATCGTGGTCGCAATCGGTGGAACGTTGATCGGGCTGCTGGTCGGATCCATCACCGCCTGGGTCCATCGTCACCTCGATGATCCACCGGTACAGACGACGATCTCTCTCCTGACTCCGTTCGCGGCATACCTGCTCGCGGAAAAGATCGGCGTCTCCGGCATTCTGGCCGTGGTGGTCGCCGGATTGTATTTGGGATGGCGCTCCCCGGAAATCAGCAGCTCCCGCGTCCGGCTTCAGGCCTACCCCGTCTGGGAAATGGTGGTGTTCCTTCTCAATGGAATCATCTTTGTCCTCATTGGATTGCAGCTTCCGGAAGTGACCGGTGGTTTGGGCGGCTATTCCAGCCGCGAATTGTGCTGGCTGGCCCTTCGCGTAAGCGTCGCCGTGATCGTCGTGCGCATCGTCTGGGTGTTTGTCGCGGCTTACGTGCCGCGATGGGTGAGCCGTAAACTCCGCACCAGAGACCCCTATCCCGGCTGGCGCAACGTCGCCGTGGTCGCCTGGACCGGCATGCGGGGCGTTGACTCCCTTGCGGCGGCGATGGCCGTACCTCTCATGGTTCAGGATGGCTCACTGTTCCCGGGACGCAACTTGATCCTCTTTCTAACCTTCACCGTCATCTTCGCCACGCTGGTCTTGCAGGGGCTGACCCTGCCGTCGATCATTCGCCTGTTAAAAGTGGTGGACGATGGCGTCACCGACCGGGAAGAACGCATGGCGCGGATCAAGGCCAACCAGGCCGCGTTGGCCCATCTCGATGAATCGCGAGGTCGTGTCGATCCGAAGGTTGCGGAGCGTTTACAGGTCGAGTACGAGGACCGCCTGCGACAACTTGAAGTCGGTGATGCAAGTAATGTTGGCGGACAAAGTGGCCGGTCTGAGTACCGGCGTCTGTTACAGGAAGCGCTGGAAGTAGAGCGGCGCGTGATCCTGCAACTGCGCAATGAACGGGCCATCAACGACGAAGTCCTGCGGCGCATTCAACATGACATTGATCTGGCCGAGGCCCGCTAGCGCCCTTTGGACCACCTCCCCTCGTAACCCTCCTCAGAGAATTGGCTGCCTCGCCAGGACTCGAACCTACAGAAATTGCTATGCCGGCTTGGTCGAAATGAGGTGGGATCCGGTCGCAGTTAATCGGTTGTCACTACAGGAGTGACAGGGACAACGCGCGTGCATTACACTGGCGCTCAATTGCAGCAGGTAACGTGGCTGGTCGAGGTTTTTGACACATGAAGCAAGTGGCCTTCGATGATTTGGCGAACCTGCCTGTCGTCAAGTACTACGAGACGGCGTTTCGTAAGGCGACGGGTGTGTCGCTAAAGGTTGTCCCGCCAGACGATCCCGAAAAACACCTCTCCTTTGGGCCATCGGAAAACCCGTTTTGCGCCCTGGTGTCCCGCACACCGGCGGGCTGCGAGGCGTGCCTGCAGGAGGAAGGGCGCGTCCGCCGCAGCGCCGCGCGAAAACTCGCCCCACAGCAGATCCATTGCTTTGCGGGCCTTACCGTTGTCGCCGTGCCCGTGGTCATCAGCGGACGGCACGTGGCGACGTTGCTCAGCGGGCACGTCTTGCGCCGCGAGCCAACGCAACGGGACTTTACGATGGTAGTCAAGATGCTCGGTGGTGGGCCGAACGGTGACTGGGAGAAAAAGGCGCGGCGCGCCTATTTCGAGACGCCCGTGGTCACGGTGGAAAGGTTCCAGGCGATCATCGAATTGCTGAATGTTTTCGCGCAGTATCTGGCCAACTATGCCAGCCGGTGTGCGATCGCCAGTTCCCACGAGGAACCGACGGCCGTGGTCTCGGCCAAAGAGTTTGTTCATTCCCACGTCGAGGAGCCCGTGACGCTGGCACAAGTGGCGCAGCACGTTCACGTCAGCCCGTTTTATTTCTGTAAACTCTTCAAGAAGGCAACCGGCATGACACTCACCGAATACGTGGCGCGTGTTCGCGTGGAAAAGGCCAAGACGTTGCTGGTGGATCCGTCGCTACGCATCAGCGAGGTCGTGTACGCGGCCGGCTTCGGATCGATCCCGCGCTTCAACAGCGTGTTCAAGCGATACGTCGGTATGCCGCCCACACAGTACCGGGCCACGCTGCGCTCGCCGTTGGCCGTGT
This sequence comes from Verrucomicrobiia bacterium, assembly GCA_041476745.1. Classification (GTDB taxonomy): domain Bacteria; phylum Verrucomicrobiota; class Verrucomicrobiia; order Palsa-1439; family Palsa-1439; genus Palsa-1439. The sequence goes on from JBGOTY010000258.1 coordinate 3,022, forward strand.
GAGCCTCCAGCTTTTCCCGCATTCCCCTCCGCTCTTCTGGCCCACCGCAAATTCCGATAAGAAAATGCCAAGCGGCAAGTAGCGGGTGGACCGTCTCCGTGACAAACTGTCAGCCGTCGAAACAACTTCAGCTTGAGGAGGACTATGAACCGATTCCGTTCTCTACACCTGCGCGCAGGGATCCTTGCCGTCTTCGCGGCAGCGGCGGTCATCAGCGCATCCGCCCTCGTCGCCTTCGCCAAGAACGGCGATGCCAAACCGGTAAAGAAGAAACTCACGGGCGAGCAACTGTATGCGATCAACTGCAACCGTTGCCACGCCGAACGCTACGCGACCGAGCGCACGGATGCGCAATGGAAGACCATCATGCTCCACATGCGAACCCGCGCACAGATCCCCGCCGAGGACGCGAAAGCAATTTTGAAATATCTGCAGGAGAACAACTGATGAAGGCAACGACAAAAATCCTGACGATCACTCTCACAGCAGTGGCTCTGGCGACCGTCGCGCCGCGCCGCGCGGCCGCGGTCACGGACGAGGAATTCAAGGCGCTGCAGGAACAGATGCAGAAGCAGGGTCAGCAGATTCAGGAACTGCAACAGGGCCGCGAACAGGATCAGAAGGAGATTCAACGGCTAAAAGAGCAGGTCGGTGAAACGCAGAAAACGGCCACCGAAGCGGAAAAGAAAGCCGAAGAGACGCAGAAGGTCGCGACGGAAACGGCCGCCAAGGTGCAGCCCGTCGGCCCGGTCGTCAGCGAAGAAGCCGCCGCCCAGCGTAATTTCTTGATCACGGGAGGAATGGATGTCCTGTATCAGAAACACGAGGGTGAGGATGGCAGTTTCCTCCTCAATCACTTCAATCCGATCCTGCTTTTCCGCGCCACCGATAAAGTGCTCGCGGAAGGATCGCTCGAGATGAGTGTGCTGGATAGTGGCGACGCTGAAGTAAACCTCGAATATGCCACGATCGATTACATGTTCAACGACTACGTGACGTTTCTTGCCGGCCGCTTTCTGCAGCCGATTGGCGTGGTTCGCGAAAAGATTGACGCCGCTTGGATCAACAAGTTGCCGATTCTCCCCCTGCCCGAAGCCGACGACACGGCGCTCTTTGCCGAGAACGACATCGGTCTGCAGGCGCGCGGCGCGTTTCATGTGTGTGACCCGGTCACCCTGACCTACGCGCTGTTTGTGGGCAACGGCCCGGGCACCAACGGCCCCAGTGGCCTGCCATCCTTCAATACGGGCGTGAGCGCCAACGGTAAGCCCAATGGCGGCGGCCGGCTCGCCCTGTTCTATCCATGGGCAGCGCATGACGACGTCGAAGTGGGCGTGTCGGGAGAGACCGGCCCGTATTCACCCGACGGCAAGCAGTCTTTTTCGGTGTTTGCGGTGGATGCCGCGTTGCATCTCAGCCCCAACTTTGAGGCGCGCGGTGAATTCATCCAAACGTGGCAGGATAACGCCGGCCTCGCTACGACGGATCGCACGGGTTGGTGGACCCAGGGCGCCTATAAGCTGGCCGGCTTGGACCTCGACTGGCCGATGATCAATAACGTCGAGGCGGTCTTCCGCGTCGGCGAAGAGCATCAACAGGGGGGCCACGTCTACGAGTACGACCTGGGCCTCAACTATCACATTACCAACACGCTGATCGTCAAAGGCGCTTACTCCTTCTTCGTGAGCAACCTCCACAGCTTCGTCAACCCGGACGGCGACACGCTGAATTTGAACAGGAACGCATTCACGCTCCAGGCTGTTTATGGATTCTAGGAGAAAACCACCCATCCTGAGAAATCCGAAAGTTTTCGCGGCGGTCTCGTTGCTATGCGGCAGCGTGCTCGTCGCGCGAGCCGCGGACGAACTTGACGCCGAGACGAAAGCCCGCGTCGAAAGGTTTGAGAAGGGCCCGGCGACCGTTGACATCTCGAAGTATCCCGACGGCATCAAGGAGAACTACGAGGTGTTCTCCCAGAAATGCACGCAGTGCCACAAGCTCAGCCGGCCGATCAACTCCGATTACGCGCTGCCGGATGAATGGTCGCGCTACGTCAAACGCATGATGCACAAGCCCGGCTCCGGCATCAACGCCACCGAAGGAAAGAAAATCTACGAGTTCCTCGTCTATGACTCCAGCGTCCGCAAGAAGGCGATGGTTGACGAGAAACTGGCGAAGGTAACGCCGGACGAGAAGAAGGCCGCCGAGGCCAAAATCAAGGAAGTCCACGACGCGTACGACAAGTAGTCGCCTCGGCCGAGAAGTGGAACGGCACCATGTCCCTGACTTACACCGTCGAAGTGCCTGACCTGACCTACTTCACGCGGCAGGTGCTTTGCCGCGAGGGCTGCCCCGTGCGCACCGATTCGGGTGCCTACGTCCAGGCCATCGCCGAGGGACGCTACGAGGACGCCTACATCATCGCCCGCACGCCGAACCCGTTTGCCTCGATTTGCGGCCGCGTCTGCGCCGCGCCGTGCGAGGCGAAATGCCGGCGCGGGGCGCTCGATGCCGCCATCTCCATCCGCGCG
>JBGOTY010000259.1:0-5483 GCA_041476745.1 Verrucomicrobiia bacterium
AATCCGGATAACTTCTCGCAGCATCGGCTGGCCATCCGCGATCTGCGCGACGCAGTGGCCGCGCTCGCCGCTGCCTACAAGGTCACCGACGAAGATCGTTACGTGACCAAGGCGGTCGAGTTGCTGCGCGTGTTCTTTCTCGATCCGCAGACGCGGATGAATCCGCACTTGAAATACGCTCAAGCGATTCCCGGCCGGTCCCCCGGTCGCGGCACCGGCATCATTGACGCACTGCACCTGATCGAAGTGCCGCTCGCGATTCAGGGGATGCAGAAGTCATCTGCCTTTCCGCCCGAAGTGTTGGCCGGACTGAAGCAGTGGTTCGGCGAACTGGCGGAATGGATGGTAACGAGCAAGAACGGACAGGAGGAAGCTGCGGCCAAGAACAACCACGCCGTCGCGTTCTATCTGCAACTCGCGATCTATGCCGGCTTCACGGGTGACGAAGCGAAACTTGCGGAGTGCCGTCGGCAGTTCAAAGAAATGTTTGTTCCGAACCAGATGGCGGCGGACGGAAGTTTCCCGGCCGAGCTCAAGCGCACCAAACCTTACGGTTACTCAATCTTTCAACTCGATAACATGGCCACACTCTGCCAAGTGCTTTCGAGCGACCGTGACGACTTGTGGACGTTTGAGCTTGCCGACGGTCGCGGCATTCGCAAGGCGATGGCGTATCTCTATCCGTTTCTGGCGGATAAATCCAAGTGGCCGCTCAAACCCGACGTGCAGGCGTGGGTCGATTGGCCTTCGCGCCAACCCAGTCTGCTGTTCGCCAGCCTCGCGCTGGGTCAACAGCCGTATCTCGATCTGTGGCGCAATCTCCCACCCGATCCAACCAACGTCGAAGTCCGCCGCAACATTGCCATCACCCAACCGTTGCTTTGGATAAAGTGAGAAGTTTCAGTGGGACACTACCCCAGATGTCCGTATCTCCGAATTTCCGGCGAGATCGTCGCCACGGCGATAACAACCAAATTTGTCGCGACGGTGCCGGTGGGTGCATGACGACGCTGCAATTCCACCTGTTTAATTGCTTCTACCTGGCCGTCTTGGTGGCTGTCGCTTTCTTCACGCGGGCGACGGCGCGGCGCATCGCGGGGGCTCTGGCTGGCGGGGCAACTTTCGGTGTGGTGGCCCTGGGTATCATTGCCATCGGCGAAGAAGTAGGGTGGTGGCACATGGCGATCACCCGGGAGCCGTACTTCGTGACGCTGCTGCTGGTCGGCTTCGCCCTGTGTGCGTTCATCTACCTTATCACCTGGCGGATCGCCCGCCGGTTTGGCTGGCGCGGGCTGGCGGTGGTCGTGGTCGTCGCAGCGGTTATCGGCCCGCCGCGGGATTACTGGTACATGGCGAGGTTCCCAGAGTGGGGTGCCTACGGGCCAGGGATCGCACCTGTCCTGGCGATCGCCGCGACCTACGCCACTATGGTGCTCCTGGGGCACGGAGTGATGCGTCTGGTCGCCGGGCCGGCCCGCGCGGACCGGTTAGCGCGCCGCTTCTGGGAACCAGTCGAACCATCCGCCGCAGCCAGAGTCCACCGCCGCGAACCCTAAAACAACAAGGTTGGCCGCATGGGCTATTTAGCGGGCACGGGCAGAACGCCCTGCTTGGTCAGGAATTCCTTCATGATGTCGCGGGACTTGTCCTTCCATTCCGGCAACTGGCTTTGAAAGCCGTGATTACCGCCGGGCACCGTGATGAGTTCACAAACGTTGCTGCTCGCGACGAGCTTGTCACGTAGCGCGATCGATTGGGCATTGGTCACGGTCGTATCGGCATCGCCATGAAAAACCAGCACGGGGGGCATCTTCGCGTCCAGTTGATGCACGGGCGAGAGCGCCTCCGCTTTGTCGCCAAAACGTTTGGGGGTGTAACCGGACAGCGACGAAGTGTCGGATACGGGACTGACCAAGATCAGCGCGAACGGTTTAATGCGCGGTGCTTCGTTGGTCGCCGAGCCGGGCGGCGTGTGCTCAATCGCCGTCCACAACGCAACGTGACCGCCGGAAGAAGAACCGCCGACCACGATTCTCTGGGAATCAATCCCCAATTTGTCGGCGTGGTCTTGGACCCAGCGCAATGCCGCGCGTCCGTCTGCCACCGACTCCAGGGGCGTCGTGTCGAAGCGCTCCCTGGTGCGGTAGTCGGGCGCAATGCCGACCATGCCGAGTGTGGCCGCCCATTTCGCATAGCTTGCCGAGCGCTCCGGCGTGCCCCTCGTCCACCCACCTCCGAAAAAGAAAACCAGCGTCGGCCGACGGTCTTCGGGCTTCCAGTTTTTCGGTTTGAAAACGTGCAATCGCATCGGGTCGGGTTTGCCATCACGGTAAATGTAAGATTCCGCGCCTGGAAGTGACACGGGAGTTGCAACCGGCCCGTTGGTAGAAGATTCCGAGGACGTCGCTTTCGATGACGCGACCTTTGGGTCGGGCCAGACGCGCGCGGCTTGATTGAGCAGAGGTTGCAGGAAGCCGGGTTTGAGTTGTTTCAACTGGCTGTGCGGCCAGGTTTCGGGGGCGGTGTTGTAAGGGAGCAGAAATTCCAGCCCCCGGTGCAGACTGGCCCCGTTGGTTCCCTCATAATGCCAAAGATCCACGCCAAGCGGCGCGGCAAGTTTGGCAACGCAGAATTGAGCTTCGAGATTGAAGGCGCAGTAACCAAGGCCGTCCGTGCGCACGAGCTCAAGCGGTTGACTGCCGTCGGGCGCGAACTGGTTGGTGATGCGCGCAAAATCCTCGCGGGCAAACTGGCGCGCATCTTCCTCGCGATCCAGGTAGCGGGCAATGGCAATGATTTGGCTGAGATACCAGGTGCCGTGGTTGTTGGTGGCCTCGTGCTCCAGTTTGCCGTTCTTGCTGGTGGTAAGCCAATGCAGGTAATCGGAGAACCACTGGTGAACCGCTGCCTCGTCGTGGCGCGTGAAAGCGGGTGAGCCGCTGGAGCCTAAATCATTGGGAAATGTCGCCCCATAGTTGTCCGGGAACGCGGGTGAGCCGTGCAGCAGGCGCAACGCATCGACCAGGCGGACGAAATGGCGCGTGTCAATCAGGCCAGATTTGCTGCCGTGGTTGCCATCGCGGCCAAGATGGATCTGGGCATACTCGAAGGACGGGCTGACGCGTGTGGCCGGCGTGACAAACCACGCGCGAATCCACTCACCCGCCCGGCGAGCACAGTCTTCGCGGTTCTCGAGATGCCACGCCTGGGCCAGCGTTTCAACCGTGTCGATCATGCGTCCCAGTCGACCCTGGTCGCCAAGGGCCATCTGCTCACGATTGGGGTAGCCGTCGCGTTGAATGAACGGCAGACCATTCGTGCTCGCGGGGTCGGGCCACCAGTAGCGGCCATAGCTGACGTAATCGTGTGGATCACCGGTGGGAGAAGGACGTTGCTTGTCAACAACCGTGGCGATGGGAAGCTCAAGGGCTTTGCGGGCCTTGCTGGCAACAGCCGACGCGTCCAATGTTTTGCTGTCGAGGAGGAATGGCGACAAGGGCTCGGAGGCACCGGCCCGCCAGACTAGCGCAGACAGGAGACTGGTGAACAATAACAGTTGGCGCAGAAATGTGGACGCATTCAAGCGGATCATTTCAGTTCCAGCGAAGCGTCCGTCACCGTGATGACGTCGGTTTTTCCGTCGGGACGGGTAACGCGGAGCGCACCATCATTGAGCGCCGCTCGGAGCGCGGCTGGCGTGGGCAACGAGCGTTCGGGCCAGAGAACCGCATAAACCGTGAACGCCGTCGCCGCTTCCATGCTCTCAAGGGTGAGATGACTTTGGTTGGTCCACTTGCCAGTAACGTAACTGCTACCCGCCTCGCCGGTAGTGTATTTCGGGTCAACGGGTACGGGAAACTGGTCCGTCACACTTCCGTGCCACGTGACTCCCGGCGCAACGAGTTGCGTTGTTAATGTGGCCCTCTCGCCTTGGATGAACGCGGCGTTGTTCGTTCCGTTCCAAGAGAGATTTTTCTCCGCGTGCAGCAACCAGGAGAGTGTTCCCGGCGTGGCGAGCATCACACGGTCCCGCAGTACGACATAGCGGTGGTCAATGAAGACAAGATCGCGGGTCACGCGCTGAATTTTGCCGGGTTCCTTTTGGCCGGTTTGGTAGGCGACCGTCGCGTCCCCGGTCGTCCACACGTAGCGCGGCGACGTTTCGAATCGTGTGATTGTTCCAGTGGCATGTTTATCCTGCGGCTTTTGCCCAAGCCCATCAACGAGCAGGTCGTTCTTGGACTTCGTCTGCCACGTCCATTGCTGGTGGTGCGGAGACCGATGAAATTCCCGATACGCCGAATTAATGGCCAGACTTTCGCCATAGGCGTTCAAGATGAAGGCATTTTGATCCGCATGGCTGTGGCTGAAAGATCCGTATGGCGACGACTTGAATGTAACTTGAATGTCGTCCGCCGGGCGACCGAGCGCGCTGTGCAGCGACACCCACCCGACATCCCGAAAGAAGCGATCCGATGGCAATTCGCTGAGAGGTTTTGCGGGCGGGAGCGGCGCTCCGCTCGCGATGAAATTGCGCACCAGAAATTCACAGGCGGTCGGGTACGTGCGGTCCAAGCCGGCGAGGCCCTTGTCAATGGGGCGCGGCCGTTGGTCAGTGCCAAGCTCGGCGTAGGCGCGGAAATAACCGCTTTGTTGGACGCGAGCGACGTGCTCCATGTAATCGGCGACCGCCGGATCGAGATTGAAATGGCCCGCGTTGGAGGTGTCGCCGAAGATCGTGTGTAAGTAAGGTTGCACGTTGTAAACTGCGAAATAAGGCGAATTTTTCCAGAACAGCGAGGAATAAGCGAGTGGATCGCCGATGGCCAGCAACGCGTCCTGAAACGCCGCGTGCTCGAATGTGCCCCGCCAATAGGCATTGCCCTCGGCCCAACCGCCATCATCGCCGCCCCACGGACTGAACTGATCGCGATAAAACACATAGGCAAACCGCCACCATTCGCGCGCTTCTGGCAGGTCGTCCCATAGCGCGAGCGCACTGAGTCCGACCATGGACATGAATCGCACCGGATGACTCTCGGCGTTCACGTCGAGCGAGTTGCGTTGGATCTTTTCGACCTTTGCCGCCTTGATCCACGTCACGGTGCGGTCACCGCGTTCCTTGAAATGCGCGAGGACAATCTTCCTCTCCTCCGGCGTAAGTTTTGCTCGAAGCTGATCGTAGACCAGGGGCATTTTCCGCCAGAGACGAAAATCCGCCTCGTCGTTGTAATAGATGTCGGTGGCCCCCACGACCGGAGCGCCCTTCCAGTCCGGCGCAAAGTGCCAGGCGCAGGACTTGAGCAGGAATTCTTTGGCTTTTGTGAAGTATTGCTCCTCACCGGTGACGATCCAGATTAGCGTGGCCGCTTCGGCGACGCCGGAGACGCGACCGCAGACATCCTGGACGTTTCGCCACTTGTCGGCTTTGTCGGAATCGCGGTTTTTGGGGTCGGGATCGCCGTAGGTCACCGGTTCGTCGG
>JBGOTY010000260.1:0-5469 GCA_041476745.1 Verrucomicrobiia bacterium
CCCGGGCTTCACCGTGACACCGCGCCACGAGGTGTGCGGCACGCGGAAATCGCGCTCGGTCTGCTCGATGCGCCCCGCCCACAATTCCGCCATCGTATTGACCCCCATGGTGGATAGTTCGTCCAGCCCGTCACCATGCACGACCAGCGCGTGTTTCACCTCGAGCAAGCGCAGGACCTCCGCGAACTTGCCGACCAACGCGCGGTCGAACACGCCAACAAGCTGATGCGTCGGGCGAGCGGGATTGACCATTGGACCAAGAATATTGAACACCGTGCGCTGCTTGCGCTCCGCCAGCTTCCGCCGCACGGGTGCGATGGTCTTGAACGCGGGATGATAATGCGGCGCGAAGAAAAACGTCACACCCGCGGTTACGAGGCAGCGTCGCGCCAACTCGGGTGACAGCTCGATCTTCGCGCCCAGTGCCGTCAACACATCCGCGCTCCCGCACTTGCTGGTGATCGCGCGGTTGCCATGCTTGGCCACCGCCACGCCCGCCGCAGCCACCACGAAGATCGTGCATGTGGAAACGTTGAAGGTGTGTGACATATCCGCGCCCGTCCCCACCACGTCCAACACGACCCCGCCGAAACGCGCGGGATCAATCTGTGGATCGACCGCGCGCGAACGCAATTCCAGCGCAAACGCGGCAATCTCCCCGGCGGTCTCGCCCTTCCGCGCCAACGCCGTGAGAAAGTCCGCCTTCGCATCCTCAGCGACCGCCTCGTCCAGCAACGCGCGCATCGCCTCCGCCACCTCGTCACGCGAAAGCTCCGCGCCCGCTACCACTTTCTCGGTCAATTTGTTCAACGTCGCCATGGGTGACAACCTTACCACAACAGTTTTTCCATAACAAAGAGCAGAAGCCGTCTCACAAACCTGACTCTCCCAACTGTCATCTCTGAGCGGAGCGAAGTATCTCAGTCGTTGCCGTCTTCCCCCGGCTGTCCCCCCGTTCGGCGCTGGTCTCCCGACCACGCCGCTTCCTCGACCCGAAGCGGAGTGCAGCACTGGCTGCGCGACACGCCGCGATACAGTTTTCGCGGCAACCAAACCGGCCAAATTCCGACTCCTACCCAGCCAACCCATTGATATCGAGTCACTTAACCCACCAGTTCGTTTCGCAGAAACACATGTTTTTGCTGCGCCCCCCGTCCTCAGTTGATAGTGGCGCGGGCAGCCAGGCCTTCGTAGCGTCCTCGCGAAGTAGGCTCCCGCCCGTACTCTTTCGCCGCCATTTCGCCGAGCTGCGTATAGCAGCGAGTCGCGCCGCAGCCTTGGCGAAGGCGGATTCAATTCATAATCCACGCGCCGACTATACCCCACCCCCACCACCGCGTCCAATAAAATTATCGATGTGCGATAAACGGGTGGGGTTCCAATTCAGTTGTATGTTCCCCTCCTCGGAGGGGATCAAGGGGTGGGTGCCTGTATCGATTCGCTAACGTAACGAAGGCGAATGCGATATGATTGCGGAAAGTATCTCTCTGAACTATCTGCTCTCATAAAGCTCGGACCGAGCACGCTTAATAAACTCTTGCTTACGACTGCCAATTCGGCCATTCGACCCAACCTCGCGATTGTTGTAAAAATAGCCGCTGCCAACCAGCCAGAAGGCTTTATCCGCGCTATACGGGCAGACATTTGCATGCTTCGCGAGGCGCACAATCGCCTTGAACAACTGATAGTCATCCGCCTCACTCTCGCACAGTTCAAGCCCAATGAATATGTCATGCAAATGGATATCAGGTTTTGGGAAATTGGCGTAGCCGAGTTCCTTCAGAAAGTCACAGGAGAGAGCGAAACCAAACCCCTCGATTTCTTCACTCAAAAGCATCGGAAGACTCGGGCGTGCTCGATCATCTTGGTCGAAAAAGTCAACCCACTTGAAGAAATCATCTGTTGATGCGAATTGCTCAATGAATCCAGCCGCTGAGAGAATTGTTTGGCAATAATGAGGCCATATGCTCCGCGGAGTCCGCCGAATCTGCCCACGCGGACTAAGGCGCTTTACAATGTCATCGAGAACAGTCTCCCAATGGTCCGCGTACTTCTGTAGGACGGCCTTTGCGTTGAAATCTTCCAAGACCGGCGACAGCTTATCTACTCCGCCGATTGCTCTGCCGATCACTCCCGCCTTCATGTTGGCATTCTGCGCTGATTCGAGAATTCGGTAGAACAGTTCGGATTTTGAGGTGGGTCTTGAACTGAGAGGTAGCGGATTGAGATATTCTTCGACGAGTGATTCCGTTACGCCATCAATTCCCAAGCTAGGCAGATATGCTTTCGCCAGACCGTACGCTCGGCGATCAATCTCGGAATCTATTTGCATCATGATCCTACCAAGCCATCTTGCCCGCAGAACTTGTCCGCTTCAACTGTAGAAAAAAAAGAGCAGACTCAAAAAAAGGGTCAGTTCGTTTTTTGTTATCATAGCGTCGAAAATGAGTCAGTCCCGCATAATCGCGCATTTCCAAAAAGAGCCGAAGACGGGCGGAATTTCACGCATGGCCGCGCGCAAGCTTGTATCGTGCTGAATCAATTCGCGCTCCAGCGCAGGATCGTCCTCGGGTCGTGAGGCGAGCAGCCTCTCAACCAATGCGCGATTCTGCAAGAAGCGTTCGCGGTAAGGGTGACGCGCGTCGGTCCAATGGCTGATGAGCCGCTGCGCGATCCTGCGGATTGCGCCACAACATGCGCCCGTATTCCAAACGCGCGAGATCGTCATAGTTGGTGTAGGCGCTCATGCCCTTATAGTCCGACCAAGAGTATCTTGCCAGCAGAACTCATCCGCTTCAACAGTCGAAACAAAAAGGAGCAGACCCATGGGTCTGCTCCTTCGCTCCAAAATGATTTCCGTTACGACTTGCTGGCGGGCTCGGCGATGGGGTCGATGTTGACGCGGCGGCCCTGCTTGTCGAAGCGGACCTGGCCGGCGGTCAGGGCGAACAGGGTCCAGTCGCGGCCGATGCCGACGTTGGCGCCGGCGACGAAGCGAGCGCCGCGTTGGCGAATAATGATGCTGCCGGCGCTGACGGTCTCGCCGCCAAATCGCTTCACACCAAGTCGCTTGCTGACGCTATCGCGTCCGTTGCGCGAACTACCTTGTCCCTTTTTATGTGCCATGACTGGTTACTCCTCACTGCGGACGGCTCGGAGAGCCATCCCTACCAAACTATTTTACGACAATTTCTTTGATTTTCAAAACGGTATGGTGCGCGCGGATGCCGCGTTTGCGATGGTAACCCTCGCGGCGGCGGAACTTGAAGGCGATGACTTTCTTGCCCTTCTTGTCCTCGTCAATGACCTCGGCGGTCACACGCGCGCCTTTGATGTTGGGCTTACCGACCTGGATCTTCTCGCCGTCGGCCACCAGCAACACGTCTTCCAACGCGATTTCCTTGCCCTTCTCGCCGTCCAGGAGTTCGACCTCCAAAACGTCGCCGGGCTGGACGCGATACTGCTTGGCACCTGTTCGAATTACTGCGTACATGAATGTGTCCTTTTCCTCTTGGGAAGGGGCGAAAAACATACCGGAAGCCAGCGCCTCCGTCAACGATTATCTTCCCGCCCGACCTTGCGCTTATTTGGCTGGCTTTGCCTGCGACGGGGGCTGGGCTTGTGGTTCCGCCACATCCGTTTGTAACTGATCGATGGTATCCTGCGCCGCTTCCTTTACATCTTCATCGGGGTCGGTGAGCATTCCCTGCAGGATCTGGATCGCGCGCTTGTCCTCCGTATCCCCCATCCCGTCGATTCCTTCGAGACGCACGTCTTTCGGCTGATCGCCGCGGATCGCGGTGCTGAGGATCGCCAATTTCTTATCGGCCTGGCCATCGATGTCCAGCAGCGAGTTGACCAGCTCGATCTTCAGTTCCTTGTCCTTCTCATTGAGAAACAGGCGACCGATGGCGTCGATGGTATCCGGGGAGTCAACCGAGCTGAGGTTGTAGATGACCACCACCCGCTTTTGAAAATCCGGCGTGTTCTGGTACTCGGCCTCGAATTGCTTGACCTGCGCGGCAAGCTGCTCCGGTGTGTCCTCTGCCGCTTGCGGCTCAACAGCAGCAACGGGCGCCGCCGACGTGGCGCTCACGGCAGGCTGCGCGGATGGCAGGTTCGTCGGCGCGGGGAACTCAATTTTCTTCGTCGTGACGGGTTTGGGCGGCGGAGTTTCCTCGGGTTCCGGTTTCGAACAGCCCACCAGGGCCAACATCGCCACGGCGAGTGTGACGGTGACAATTATCTGCAAACGTTTCATGTTGCGTGGTTCCCTTTCAAAGTTTGTCCTAAGAGCATACCTGCACGGCGCCCCATCGTCCAGCCTCTGTTACACCCCCGCTTCGCCGATTCGTTACCTTGACTCAAACACCGCAATTGCGCAAGAGTAGCCGTGTCGATGAATATCGGGTTCGTTTCCACAAGACTGGCTGGCACCGACGGCGTCACGCTTGAAACCATCAAGTGGGCGCGCATCTGCCGCGATCTCGGTCACAGCGCCTTTTTCTGCGCGGGACAGCTCGATCCCGAGATCAGCCCCGCCGTCCTGCTGCCCGAGGCGCATTTCACCCATCCCGAAATCGTCGCCCTCCACCAGAAATGCTTCGGGGTTCCCACCCGCTCGCCGGAAACGACCGACCAACTCCACGAGTTGCGAGGGCGGCTCAAGGCCGGCCTCGCCGGGTTCGTGAAAAAGTTCGCCATCGACCTGCTCGTGCCGCAAAATGTGTTCGCAATTCCCATGAACCTGCCGCTCGGCATGGCGCTGACCGAGTTCATCGCAGAGACCGGCATCCACGTCATCGCGCACCATCATGATTTCTACTGGGAACGCCAGCGCTTCATGATCAACGCGGTGCAGGACATCCTCGATGCCGCGTTTCCGCCAAGCCTGCCGAGCATCAAGCACGTGGTCATCAACACCCCCGCGCGTCGCGAACTCGCCCAGCGCAAAGGCATCGCCGCCTCGCTGATCCCCAACGTGTTCGATTTCGACACCGAGCCGCCGGCCCTGGACGAATACGCCCGCGACTTGCGCGAGCAGATCGGGCTGAAACCCGACGACATCCTCATTCTCCAACCGACCCGCCTCGTCTCGCGCAAAGGCGTCGAGCACGCCATCGAGTTGGTGCGGCGCCTGAAGGAACCGCGCGCCAAGCTGGTCGTTTCCCACAGCGCGGGCGACGAGGGGCTTGCCTACTACAATTGGTTGCGCGAACTCGCCCAGTCCGAAGGCGTGGACATTCGGTTCGTCGCCAACCGCTTCAGCGAGACGCGCAAGTTCGACGAACAGGGCCGGAAGCTCTACACGCTTTGGGACATGTATCCGCAAGCCGATCTCATCACGTATCCCAGCATCTACGAAGGCTTCGGCAACGCCTTCCTCGAAGCGATGTATTTTCGCAAGCCGATCGTGGTCAACCGCTACTCCGTGTACATGCTGGACATCGAACCGCTCGGGTTCGAGAC
>JBGOTY010000261.1:0-5440 GCA_041476745.1 Verrucomicrobiia bacterium
GTCACGGGTGACGCATCGGCAAGCTTGACCATTTCCGGATAGCTCAGCCAGTACGGCGCGGGGATGATGACTTCGTCGCCTGCTTGACAGGTCGCGAGGATGACGTTGAAACACGAATGCTTCGCGCCGCAGTTGACGATGACCTGGGACGCCTTGTAGTCGAGGCCGTTCTCCTTCTTCAGCTTCTCGGCGATGGCGGCGCGCAATTCGGGAATGCCCGAGGACGGCGTGTACTTGGTGAAGCCCGCGGCCAGCGCTTGCGCGGCGGCATCCTTGATATATTGCGGCGTGTCAAAATCGGGTTCGCCAGCGCCGAACCCGCAGACGTCAACCCCTTCTGCTTTGAGCTTTTTCGCTTTCGCGTCGATGGCGAGGGTCAGCGACGGGGTCAGGGTTGTGGCGCGTTGTGCGAGCTGTTGCATGAATGATCCTTCTGATTGAACTGATTAGACGATTCGAGATTTCCGAGTTGAGACTTCAAAGTTTGCAGTTGTAGGACTCCTCGATGAGCGGCTTGAGGCTGTTCTCGCGGAGCGTGATGATCTTGATTTCGCGCTGCGCATTCTCCGCCGAATCGCTGGCGTGCGCGGCGTTTATCATAATGTCCTGGCCCAATTCGCGACGGATGGTGCCCGGCGGCGCCTTGCGTGGATCGGTGGGACCGAGGACGTTGCGAATTTTGGAAACCGCGTCCGGCCCTTCATAAACGACCGCCAGGATCTTCTCCATTCCGGGTTGCGACTTCGCGGGGCCCGAGCAATCTTCCGGTCGGCGGCCCGTCATGAACTGCACGATCTGGCTGAACTGTTCGTCTGCGAAAAGCGGGCCCATGAGTTCGCCCAGCGCCTTCTCGGTCTGCGGGTTGAGTCCAAAACCGAGTTCCTTCTCCAGGGCCAGGCGCGCGCGCTGGCCTGTGATGTCCTTGAGTTTTTCACGGAGGACCGCGCGGACCGGCCCGTAGAACTCCTCGGCTTCACCAACACTCATGTGATGGACCTGAATGGCGATGATGTAGAGGCCCGTGCGCGATAGCATGTCGACGATGTTGCCCGGGCGCGCGCTCGGGAAACGGAAATTGTCGGGCTTTAGCAGGACGAGTGTCTGCTCGATTTTCGCGTTCTTGGGATAGGGGACGACGTTTTCGAGGAAGCCGCCGTCGCTCTCCGAGTACTTGGCCCACAGCTTGAGCTTGGTCTCGGCCTCTTCGGAGTTCGGCGCGGCCAACACGGCGGGCTCAAAGTATTTTACCTGGCCATCGGGGCCGACGATGTAATCGCCGTAGGTATCGCGGATGGTTTCACCCGCAGTGCCTTTGTCAGACTGAAAACTGCCGACGACCTGCCGCACTTTGCGCACGGCGTCCTCGCCGCGGAACAACAGCATCATCACGCGGCGGCGCCGGCCCGTCTTCGGGTCGGGCGAATAATTGTCGAGGATGTACTGGCGGATGAGTTCCTGGATCTTGCGGTCCTGCGGGTCTTTCGTCGAAACGGTGACCTCGGCGTAGCGTTCGACGAGTTCACGGCTGGGCGCGAACATCCGCGCGGCCACCAACTCCAGCGCGGTGCGCGTGAACAGACGGGCGATTACGCCGCCCGTGCGCGATTTGTGGACCGTGTACGGGTTGATCAGTACGTAAGCCAACTCTTCTTTTGTAGCGCTCATTAATTACTTGATAAATTGAGATCGCAATCTGGTATCGGCATCATCCTAATGAAAACAAACCACCCTCGCAAGCCGGTCAGCCAGCGAGGGACTCAACTCACTCTTCTCCAGGGTCAATCGGCCCGCTCGGGCGTCGTCTTGCGTCTACTTCTTCCCGCCCATGATGCGGAACAACTTCGTGCCGCAATCGGGACAAACCCCCTGCATGGCAGGACGCCCGTTTTTCATGGTGACTTCCTGAGCGTTTGCCATTTCCTTCTTCGCCTTACACTTTACACAATAAGCTTCAGCCATGGCGTTCACCTCCCTTGGTCCGAATTTGACTCGGAAAACTGTGGCGCATCTTACCGGCAGCGCCCGGCGAGCGTCAAGGGGCAAAACGGTGACGAAAATTCGCAACGAAACGACGAAGCACAGTTGTGTTTTGGGCCAGACCGTGGTACTATTCACATCCGTTAGACGTCCAATAAACACAAGGAATGGAGACCAACCAGACGAGCCAGCGAGTCCATGTCGAAGCCTTGATTGCGCGTCGGTTCCTACCGTTCGCGTTCGCGGTCGTGTTCGCTCTTTCGACGGGCTGCGAGCGCTCCGCTCCCGTCTCGGATGCCGCGGCCGAGCAGGAGGTCAACTACCTGCGCGCCAAGAAGCTTTACGAACAACAAGACTTCTCCGCCGCCGCGGAGTTCTATAAGAAGACGCTGTCGGTGAACCCGGACTTTGCCAGGGCCCACTTGGAGTTGGGCTTGCTGAGTGATGATAAATTGGGCGACCCGATTGCTGCAATTTACCATTATCGGCGTTACTTGGAGTTGCGGCCTGATTCCGAGAAGAGAAAGCTGGTCGAGGATTTCATCGAACGCGCCAAGTTATCGTTGGCGGCGAAGCTACCGCAATCGCCGGTTGTCGACGCGGGTGAATTGGCGCGCTTGCAGAACGAAAAAGCGGCACTCTTGCAGGAAAATGCGATGCTCCGCTCCCACGTTGCCGAACTGGAGAAGGCGGCAACGGCGGCCGCCGAGCCGCCGGCCGCGGCGGTCGCTGGGGTGCCGACGCCTGCCAGTGTGGGGACCCCGAATCTGGCGGCTACGCCTCCCATTGTCATGGCGGCCGCGCCGGTGACGGCGTTCGCCGAGCCATCAACGGCAGAACCATCGCGGGTGCGCACGTATCTCGTGCAAAAGGGCGATACGTTGCAGTCGCTGGCCTTGCGCTATTACGGCACGCGGTCGGCTTGGGAGAAGATTTATCAGGCAAACCGGAGCGGTCTGCCGAGCAAGGATCAGTTGAAGGTGGGCCAGCAGTTGATGATTCCGTAGTCGAGCGGGTAGGGAAGTGGCGAGACTTGTATGCTGAATAGGGTATTAGCAGGGTTGGTGGTGGGGTTTTGGGTGGCCATGATGGCCGCCCTTGTGCGCGTCGAGATTTTCCCCAGGCCGGCGGCCCAGGAAACGGTCCCGAACGAACGTGTCTTGAAAAAGATATTCGCCAACGCGAATCCCGCGCGTCAGTTGCATGTGTACTATCACAAGACTGCCATCGGTTCTTGCTCCATTAGCATTCAGCCACGGCCGAATGACAGATTGGTGGAGCAATTGCGACCGGGCCAGGAACCAGACAGCTACGAAGTCACCACCGAGTTGAAGATGTACCTCTATATGTTCGGCACGCAAACGCGACTTTCCTTGGACGGCAAGAGCGAGTTTAATCCGAAATTGGAGCTGGATGGATTCGATATTGTGACAACCGTCGGTGACAGTCGCGTCAGCATCACGGGAAATGATCTCACCAAGAAGGTGAAAGTGGTTTTCAGCTATGACGGCATCCATGATGAGCGCACTTTCAACTTCGACCAGATCAAGGGCGCCGGCTTTGCCAGCGCCTTCGGCATGCCGGGACTGGGGAACGTGGGTTTTCTTGGCGGCGGAATGCCCGGTTCCCTTGCGGCATCATCAGGCAACGGGCAGGCGGGGTCACGGCCGGTGACCATCACGTACTTCGACCGTCTTGAGATCGCGGGCGATTCACAGCGGGTGTACCTGATCGACACGAAGGTCGATGACCAGATGTGGACGAAGATGTGGGTCGATGATTCGGGTCAGGTGCTGAAAGTGACCACGTCACTTGGGCTCGAAATGCTCAGCGACGGATTGACGGATGGGACAGATTATCAGCTAAGACGACCGATGCACCGGACGCACCGAATAGAGTGAGCGGATGATTCTGACAGAACACCTGACGAAAAGCTACGGCGGCCTGGTTGCGGTCAACGACCTCAACCTGGACATTCCGCAGGGGCAATTCTTTGCTTTCCTGGGTCCCAACGGCGCGGGCAAGACGACCACGATCAAGTTGCTCGCCGGACTGTTAAAGCCCATGTCCGGTCGCGCCCTGATCGGAGGTTATGATATTCAGAAAAACCCTGTCGAAGCGCGCAAGATTCTCAGCTACGTGCCGGACATGCCGTTTCTGTACGACAAACTGGAACCAATGGAGTTCATGCTCTTCGTCGGCCAACTGTTCGGGATGGATCGGGCTGATGTGGTGCGCGCGGGCGATGAATTGTTTGACATCTTTGGCCTGGACGAAACGCGCCGACAGACCATTGAGAATCTTTCGCACGGCACACGGCAACGGCTCGTGATCGCCTCCGCGTTGCTGCACCAGCCAAAGGTGATCATCATTGACGAGCCGATGGTTGGGCTCGACCCACGCAGCGCGCGCGTCGTGAAGAACGTGCTCAAGGAACGCTCGCGCGCCGGCGTGACGGTGTTCCTCTCGACGCACGTTCTCCACATCGCCGAGGAACTGGCGGATCAGGTGGGCATCCTAAACCGCGGCAGGCTGATTGCCGTGGGCACCATCGACGAATTGCGCGAGGTGAGCGGCGAGAAGGGCGAACTGGAAGATGCGTTCCTGGCCTTGACGCGCGGGGAGGAGGCAGCCGCCGGGCTACCATGAATGCGTTACAGTTCTTTCGTTTGCTGGCCGGGGTGAATGCCCGCATTTTGCGCCGCCACGTTCTCGCCGTGCGGGAAAAGTCATTGCTAATGGTTTCCGTGATCACGCTGTTTGTGGTCGGCTACTGGTTTGCGGGATACACGGTGTTTTTTATGGGCTTCCATCGGTTGGGGGAGTTGCCAGGAATGCAGGGGATCGTGGTGGACCGAATGCTGTACCTGTTCTTCGCCTTCCTGTTTTTGATGTTGATGTTCTCCAACATGATCATCGGCTACTCCACGCTCTTTAAGAGCCAGGAAACCCAGTGGATGCTTACGTTGCCGGTGCGCAGTCTGGATGTGTTTCGGTGGAAGCTGATGGAGACCACCCTTCTGGCGAGTTGGGCATTCCTGTTCTTGTCGGCGCCCCTGATGGCCGCTTACGGAAACGCACGGCACGTGTCGGGTGATTTTTATCTGAAGGTCTTCCTGTTGTTCATCCCCTTCACGGTGATCCCCGCGGCCATCGGCTCCATCGCGATCTTGATCGTCACACGCTACCTGCACCGGCACGTTTTCAAGTGGCTGCTCTTTGGCGTGAGCGTTGTCGGTATTGTGTGTGCGATCTTCTTCCTCAAACCGATGCAGGCGGAAGACCTGGATAAGGCACAGATCGTGGCGGCATTGCACCAGTTGCTCCACACCAGTCACGTGACGGTGCAACCGATTTTGCCGAGCTACTGGGTCGCCGCCAGCATGATTGCGTGGGGTGATGGGGGATCGGCGAGGGGGATCTTCTTCTTCCTGGTTCTCTTGAGCAACGCCATGATGGCCAC
>JBGOTY010000262.1:0-5408 GCA_041476745.1 Verrucomicrobiia bacterium
CGCGGCGCAGGATGGGCTTGAGTTCCTGGCGAACGGCAACAAGGATGGCGATCATGGTTTTCGGCGCCTCAACGAAGCACCGCGACGACTACCCTAGCTGCAGCAGTCGTCACCATGGCCGTGAGCATGGGTTGCCGCGGCGACGGCAGCATTGACTTCCTTGTCCGCGAGCACCTGACGGATATTGGATTGTACGGAGTCGCGTTTGCCGGTGAGGTGGCCCCGGCCGGTGGTAACGCCGTTGTAGGCGTCCACCTGCGAACCCGCGGTGATCGGCTGCGGTTTCGTGCCGAAGTTGTAGCGGATGAGTTTCCAGGTATCGCCGCGTTGGGTGTCGATGCCGAGCGACGGCGTGGGCTCGTAACCGCAGTGCGTCATGCAATTCTCACAACGCGGGTCGCGGGCAACGCCGTCGAAGACGCCGTATTTGTCCCAATCGACCTTGGTGAGCATCTCCTGATAGCGCTCGTAGTGGCCGTCGGTCATGAGATAGCAGGGGGCCTTCCAGCCTTTGACGTTACGGGTCGGGATCGCCCAGGCGGTGCAATGCAAGTCGCGCTTGCCGGCGAGGAACTCGAGATAAATCGGCGAACCGAAGAAGGTGTATTTCTGGCCCCACTCCACGACCTTCTTGAACTTGTCGCGCGTCAGCTTGCGGGTGAGGAAGAAGTCCTCCGGCTGCTTGTTCAGACGCTTGATCATGTCCTTCTTGGCGGCGTCGTACTCGTAGCCGGGGGTGATGGTATGCCCGTCCACGCCGAGGGCCGACAGGAAGTCGAACATCTTCTCGATCTCGTCCATGTCGGTCTCTTTATAGACCGTGCAGTTCGTGGCGACCTGATAGCCGAGGATTTTGGCCATCTTGATGGCCTCGATGCACTCCTTGAAAACGCCTTCGCGCTCGACGATGAGATCGTGGATGTACTCGAGACCGTCGATGTGGACATTCCAATACATCCATTTCGAAGGTTTGATGCCCGGCCGGCCATCGTTCTTGCCCTTGCGGATCTCGGTGGCTTCCTTGTCGGTGATGAGCTGCTGCGCGAGCAGCGCATTGAGTTTTGGCTCCACGGCGGCGCTGTAGGTGCGCGCCAGGTGGTCGCGCATCTTCTTGCGCATGAACATGCCGTTGGTGCAGACGTAAACGATGCGGCCCTGGTCGAGCAGGCCGTCAACGAGTTCCTCGATCTTCGGGTAAATGAGCGGTTCGCCGCCGCAGATCGAGACCATGGGCGCGTTGCACTCGATCGCCGCATCGAGGCAATCCTCGAGGCTCATCATGTCCTTGAGATTGGTTGAATACTCGCGAATGCGGCCGCAGCCGGTGCAGGTGAGGTTGCAGGTATGCAACGGCTCGAGCTGGAGCACGAGGGCGAATTTCCCGGTCTTCTTGATCTTGTTGGTGATGATGTGCCGGGCGATCTTGGCCGACAGTGTAAAAGGAAATCTCATTGTTAGGCTCCTCCTGGGTGCAAATTCCTAGACTTCTGTTAGATGGGCCAGCGCACGCAGGCGGGCCACTTTTCTGAGGATGCGCGGTTGCTTGTAGAACAACTGGATGACGCGCGATTTCTCCTGTTCGCGCGGCACGGGCGGGAAGCCCTGCAACAGGTGGCGCGCATACATCCCCAACGCCATGAGCGGGAAATAATGACGGTAGTAATGGTATCGCAGATAGAACACGCGGGGGAAGCCGGTGCCCGTGAACAATTCCTCGTCCCACCCGCCATCGAGTTCCTGCTGATTGAGCAGGTAGGTGATGCCGCGGGCGATTTCCGGCGAGTTCACTTCGTCCGCGGAAATCAGCCCCATGATCGCCCAGGCCGTCTGCGAGGCCGTGCTCTTGCCGATGCCCTTGAACTGGGTGTCGTCGTAGCTGCGCAACGACTCGCCCCAGCCGCCATCGGCGTTTTGTGACGTCTTCAGCCAGGCCACAGCGCGGCGAACGTAGGGCAGGCGCATGTCTTCACCGATCAGGCGCAGGCCGCGCAGCACCTGCCACGTCCCGTAGATGTAGTTCGTGCCCCAGCGGCCGAACCAGGAGCCGTCCGCGCACTGGTCGCGCTTGAGGAAGCGGATGGCTTTCTGGACGCACTCGTCCTCCATCGTGAACCCGAAATGTCCCAGACACTCCAACACGCGGGCGGTGATGTCCGAAGTGCTCGAGTCGATCATGGCGTTGTGGTCGGCGAAAGGCACCTGGGTGAAGAGCCACTTGTCGTTGTCCTTGTCGAAACTGGCCCAGCCGCCGTCCTTGCCCTGCATGCCGAGGACCCAGCGGGTCCCGCGGCGGATGGCGGCGAATTTTTCGCGATCAAACTCCGTGCTGACGCGGTTCAACGCCATCAAGACCATGGCGGTGTCGTCAACGTCGGGATAGAATTCGTTGTCGTATTCGAAAAACCACGCGCCGACGGGCTTGTTCGGTTCGGTGTAGCGGTGGCTCTCGGAGTGTTTCACACGCCAGTCGCCGGGACGACGCACTTCCTTGTCCAGCAGCCAGCGGGTGGCGCCCTGCAAGGCGGCATGGTCGGCCGACAGGCCGGACTCGTGGAGGGCGTTGACGCTGATGGCGGTGTCCCAAACGGGAGAGAAGCAGGGCTGCAGCCGCAGCGTGTCGCCTTCCTCGATTTCGAGTTTCTCCAACTCGCGGATGCCGTGCACGACGAGGTAGCTTTCGTTGCTGTAGCCGAGTACGTGCAGAGACATGACGTAGTTGGCCATCGCGGGGAAAATCGCGCCCAGACCGCCGGGCGTCCGTCCGTGCTCGATCACCCAGCGTTCCGCCTTGAGGAGTGCGAAACGGCGCACGAACGGCATGGGGTGATGGCGGTGGACAAATTTCAGCAAGTGGTCAACGAGCAGGAAGAAATTGTGCCAGGTGCAGGTACGTTGGTCCCGCGGCAGGCGGATGTCGGCTTTTTCGCGACCGCCGACCCATAGTTCATCGAGCTGCCATTCGCGCGGAAGGGGCTTGATCGGTTCACAGGAGCGGATGATCGAGAGCGGCACGAGCATCGCCCGCGACCACGAGGACATGTTGTAAATGCTAAAGCTGAACCACTTCGGCAGAAGAATCAGTTCCGGTGGGATCGCCGGGCAGCCGCCCCACGGGTACAGCCCGATCATGGCGAGGGCGATTTTCGTGAAGGTGTTGCAGCGCGTCATCCCACCCGCGGCGAGAATCGCGTCACGGGTCTTGACCATGTGCGGCGCTTTGACAGAATCGCCCGCCATTTTGAGGGCGAGGTAACCCTTGACGGAGGCGCTCAACTCCATCGGGCCGTCGGGATAGATGGACCAGCCACCTTCCGGGAGGGCCTTGGAGCGAACATAATTGGCTACCTTGCGGACGATAACCGGGTCAAGTTTGTCAACGAAATGCAGGTAAAAGAGGTACTCGGACTCCAGGATGGTGTCGCCCTCCAACTCGGCGCACCAATGCCCATCAAGGGCTTGTTGCTCCAACAGCCAATCCTGCGCTCCGGCGATGGCACCTTCGAGCTGTTCAATTAGCTGTAGATAGGAATCTTCCTTCGCTTGAATCATACTTTCGGCAACATCCTCCTTCAACCTTCTTGTAGTACTGAGAACAGTACAATACGCCGACCGGCATTGTAAAGCGGATTTACCGGGGGTGGTTTCCCGGGTTACCACCCCAGAAATTCCCCAGTTCCGTGGCCAGATTGTAACCGGCACGCGCATCGGCCATACTCTCAGACCAATCCGGAGGGAAAAGCGTTGAATATTGCGGCTGCGCAAAACGTTGGCATACAAGCACTGCCACGCCCAAATCCGATTCCGAGCGGATCAGCCGCCCGACCGACTGGATGACGCGGTTCATGCCGGGGTAGAGGTAAGCGAATTCGAAGCCTTTGGCGTAGTGTTCCTCATAGTATTGACGCATCAATTCCCGCTCGAAACTCACTTGCGGCAGGGCCGGGCTGACGATGATCACGCCAGAGAGGGTTTCCCCCGGATAATCCACGCCTTCGGCAAACAGTCCGCCCTGGACGGCGAAGATCAGCTTGTGCGGTTGGGGTTCTTTCAGGGATTCCAAGAGCGCGAGGCGTTGCGGCTCGGACATCTTCGGTTCCTGGACGATCACCTCCCAGAGGCCGTCGGGCAGTCGGGTGGCCACTCCGCGCATAAAATCGTAGCTGGGGAACAGGGCCATGTAGTTTCCGGGACGGGCGGCGGCGGTGGTCGCCACGATATTGGCGATCTTCCCGTAATGGGCGACCCGCGCCCGAAACGTGGTCGAAACGGTCGGCACGACAATGATCCGCCGGTTTTCCTTGGGGAAGGGTGAGGGGAAATTCGCCTGGTCGGTCCGCTCGGGATCGAAGCCGAGCATTTTTCGGTAAAACTCCATCGGGTCGAGGGTGGCCGACATGGCGACGACACTGTGGAAACCATCGAGCCGCTGCGCCAATTGCCGCGACGGATCTTTGCAGACGATCTTGAGCGCCTCGCCACCCGTGGTGTCGTAGATGTAGGAGAACTCCTCGCCTTCCATCGCGAGTACGCCACAGAACTGGCCGAGCGTCGAAAAGAATTCGTCCACGGGATCGTCGGGGATGGTGCGGCCGCTCGTCGTCTTGTCCAACAGGTAACGCATCGACAGTTTGCTAAAGGTCGGCTTGAGTTCGTCGAAAAAACCGCGCGGCGAGGGAATGAGGTACTTGTCCTGGGCCAGCTCGGCGTCGTCGAGTTGGGTATATTCGTCGACCTTGGGACGGGTTTGCGTCCGGAAGAAGTCGTCGATCTGGTCGAGGAACTTCTTCAGTTCTTTTGCGAGGGACGGGTCCACGTGCTTCAGGTTACGTTTCAGGTCGTGGATTTGCTTTCGCGACAGGACCGGCGAGTAGTATTCCAGCGCCCGCTGCACGAGGTTGTGCGCTTCGTCGATGATGAGGATGGCGTCCGAGTAATCGGCGTCGAGGAAGAAGCGGCGGAAGTAGACCTGCGGGTCGAAGACGTAGTTGTAGTCGCAGACGATCACGTCGGTCAGCTCCGCCTCGATCAAGGCCAGTTCGAAGGGGCACAAGCTCACGCCGCGTCCCGCTTCCATCATCGCTTCCGGCACGATGAGCCGTTGGGCGAGCAGACGGTTCACGACGCCGGTGCCCTCGAGCTTCGTGTGGAAGTCGCGGAGGTGCGGACAGAATTCTTCGCGGCAGGCGTAGACATCGTTGATGCACATGCTCTCGCGGGCGCGGAAGAAGACGGCGTTCGGGTGGGCCGACTTGTTCGCTCCCATGCGTTTGAGGGTTTCGCGGACGATTTGCTGTTGCGTATTCTTGGCGGTGACGAAGAAGACGCGCTTGTCGTGGGCGAGGGCGTACTTGACCACCGGATAGAGCGTGGCGGTGGTTTTACCCACGCCGGCGGGAGCGGAAACGAGC
>JBGOTY010000263.1:0-5391 GCA_041476745.1 Verrucomicrobiia bacterium
CTCCACGCACGAGAAAGTCTGGAAATACTTCTCCTGCGCCGTCGCAAAGCCACAGCAACCGACCCTCACATGCGGACGCTTGGTGGGCACGGCGGCGGATGCTAGCAGGAATGTTCGGACTTGCAAAGCTCGAGTGCTGGCGGCATCCTTGGAGTGAGACAGGTGCCACATGAGCAAGCAGCCAACGAAGACCAAGTCGGATGAGATTGTGGTGACAAATCAGGACATACTTTTCGATTGTCCCTCCTGCGGGAAGAGTCTCGTGGTGGACGTGAGCGCGGAGGGAATGATCGTCGATTGCCCGCAGTGCCGCACGAATGTCATCGTGCCGCCGCGATCGGCCACCCGCTCCGAGCCGCCAGCGTCGGCCACGCGGGCGGCGCCGTCAAAAGAAGAAGCCAGATCCGCGGAAGAGGCCCGATCGGGCGCAACGGATGTTCCCGCACAAAAGCGGCTTGCCGTCCTGGCTGGCCAGCTCAAGGAAATCCAGGCGCAGCGCGGCGAAGTCACCGGCCGTATTGCCGCCCGGCTGAACGACGTCAACCGGGACCTCGTGATGATGGCGCGCTTGGAAACTTCGCAGCAACAAACCCTCAGCGAGTGGAATCAACTGGTCGAGAAAATCTCCGCCGCATCGCGCGCCGATGACGTCGATGCCTCCAAGCCGGTTGTTGTCGGGGCGAGCGTGGACAAGGGCAGTCGGACGCGCGTCCCGGTTGGTGAGTGACGCTCAGCCCGCCGTGGGCGTGAGCGCCGGCTCGCGCGGCGGAATACCGGGCGAAGCGGGCGCCGGCCCCAGGCTTTTGATCAACACTTTCGAATTGCGACCGCTCTGTTCGTATTTCTCGCGACGCGCGGGCGGCAAATCCTCGGGTGTGCCCTCGGTGTAGCCGAGCTTGTGCTGGAAGAAGGTGAAGGCCTGCGTTGAAAGACAAAAGATCCTCTCGACACCCTGCTCGCGCGCCAGATTTTCGACGAACAATGCCAGCTTTGTGCCAATGCCGCGATGCTCGTGGGCAGGGTTGACGGCCAGGCTCGCCAGCTCGGCCTGTTTCGGATCAGGCTGGGAGTGAAGCGCGATGAGACCGACGATATTATTGTCGATCTCGAACACGTAGTATTCGCTGAGGTGCTTGTCGATGCTGCTGCGGGTGCGCTTGACGAGTTGCTCACCCTGGATGGACGGCTTGATCAACGCCATGATGTGGCGAATGTCCTTGCGCATGGCTTTGCGAACCGCCTGATATTCGTCCGCGTAAATCAACGTGCCGATGCCTTCGTTGGAGAAGACCTCGGCCAGCAGCCCTTCATCGACCTGGCCGTTGATGATGTGGACGCGCGGGACGCCACCCTGACTGGCGCGCAGCGCATGTTGCGCCTTGGAAATCATCGCGGGCACAAACTTGTCGGCGGAAGTTTTCAAGGCTGCTTCGAGTTCCTTGACGGACATTTGCGAGACCAGCTTGCCGTCGATCTCCAAGCCGTTCGTGCTGCCGATAAACATCAATTTCACCGCGCCCAGCTCGCGCGCCACCTCGACGGCGACGGCATCGGAGTTCAATCGGTAGGTGTGCCCGTTGCCGTCGAACCCGAGCGGGGGGATGACGGGCACGATGCCCTTGTCGAGCAGGGTGCGCAGCAGCTCGACATCAATTTGATGCACCTTGCCCGTGTGCTGATGGTCGATGCCCTTGATGATCCCCAGCGGAATGGATTCGATCGCGTTGGTCTGCGCGGCGCGAATGTCGTTCAGTTTCAGTCCCTCGAGAATCTCGTGGGTGACATTCGTGGCCGCCGTGATGGCGATGCTGAGTGTCGCGGCATCGGTCACGCCCGTGCCGTCGTGGTTGGAGATCAGCTCGTGCAGACGTTCCGACAACAGCTTGATCTGGTGGCCCGCGCCGTGAACGAGCACGATATGGATGTTCAGACTGCGCAACACGGCGATATCGAGCAGGAGGTTGCCGAAATTCTCATCAGCCACCACGGAACCATCGACGGCAATGAGGAAGACCCGTTCCCGGAATTGCGGGACGTAATGCAGAATGCCACGAAGATCAGTCGGTTTCATGTGCCTGTGGAACTTATACGCACCACCCGCTGCTTTTTCAACAGAGGATTTGCATTTCGTCACGAGACCGCGCGCAACGCGCCCAACCGAAGAGATAAGGTAGTTGATTGCCTAACAATGAGGTCTGCGATTATGTTGGGCGGCACTACGCATATCCCGTGTTTGTATGACTCTGAACTTCATGCTCAAAGGTATGGCCATCGGGTTCGCCATTGCGGCACCCGTTGGGCCGATTGGCGTACTCTGCATCCGTCGGTCTTTGGCGGGGGGGCGGCAGATTGGGTTGGCGACGGGGCTGGGGGCGGCGACGGCGGACGCGGCTTACGGTTGCGTGGCGGCTTTTGGCCTCACGGCGATATCGGGTTTTCTCGTCGGCCAGAGAGGGTGGCTCGCTTTTCTTGGCGGTTTGTTCCTGTGTGACCTCGGTGTTCGCACTTTCATCAGCAAACCGGCAGTGGAGGCGGAGGAGGTTCGCGGCAGCGGGTTGCTTTCCGCTTACTTTTCCACCCTGCTCCTGACCCTCACCAATCCGATGACCATCCTGTCTTTCGCAGCGGTGTTTGCCGGTTTTTGGTTGGCGGCGACCCCGGATTACCTGGCCACGAGCGTACTGGTCGCGGGTGTGTTCCTTGGTTCGGCTCTCTGGTGGCTGCTGCTCAGTAGCGGTGTGGCGCTGCTACGGTCACAAGTCAGCTCCGCTTGGATGCAGACCGTGAACCGGTTCTCGGGTGGCGTCCTCTTTGCGTTCGGGCTATATGCGCTCTCGACGTTATTTTTCAGATGATTGCCGCGCATATTCTACGAATGAATACTCCGG
This sequence comes from Verrucomicrobiia bacterium, assembly GCA_041476745.1. Classification (GTDB taxonomy): domain Bacteria; phylum Verrucomicrobiota; class Verrucomicrobiia; order Palsa-1439; family Palsa-1439; genus Palsa-1439. The sequence continues at coordinate 2,889 of JBGOTY010000263.1, forward strand.
CCCGTCCCCCCGCGCGGTCTCCGTCCATTCGCCGCGATCGTAGTCGGGAAACTTTGTGTCGCCGTTGACGCGTTGGTGCACTTCCGTGACGAACAACCTGTCGGCCAGTGGCAAAGCTCGCTGATAGATCTTGCTGCCGCCGATAATGAACACAGACTCGGCATTTTGCGCGCGGCAGTGGCCGAGAGCGGCGTCGAGGCTGGCAAACCTGAGCACTTCGGGCGGTGCGGTGAAGTTTGGGTTCTGGGTGAGGACGATGTTGGTGCGACCGGGTAGCGGTTTTCCGATGGATTCATAGGTCTTTCGCCCCATGATGATGGGGTGGCCCATCGTGAGGCGTTTGAAGCGCTGCAGATCCTCACGGATGTGCCAGGGGATTTTTCCTTTGTCGCCTATCGTACCATCTTCGCTTATGGCGACGATCAGGGCGATCTTCATACGGCCACTTTGAATTTGATCTTCGGCTGCGGGTGATAATCAGCCAACTGAAAATCCTCGAACTGCAGTTGGTCAAACGGCTTCCGGGCGATCACCAGGCGCGGCAGGGCGCGCGGCTCGCGCTTAAGTTGCTCGCGAAGTCCCGGTACGTGGTCGTATTCAGCAAGGCCGCTGTCTGGCGCGGCGGTGTAGATGTGGGCATCGACGATAGTGTGGCTGAAAGAGCCGAGGGCAAGCCCGGTTTCCTGGGCGATCATTTGTGTGAGCGTGGCATAACAGGCCAGGTTGAACGGGATACCGAGGGCGATGTCGCCCGAACGTTGCGTGAGGTGGCAGTTGAGCCGGTTCCCCTGCACGTTGAACACAAAGCTGTAATGGCAGGGTGGCAGCTTGCTGGTCCCCGCGTTGCCCGGTTCCCAGGCGGTGACGACCATGCGGCGGCTGTACGGTTCTTTCCGCAGCGTGTCGATGACGAATTGGATTTGATCCACCTCGCGTACCTGCCACTTACCACTGGCGTCCTGGTAAGGGTGGGGGAACCGCCGCCAGTAACGGCCGTAGGCGGTTTCGAGGTTGCCGTCGGCATCGGCCCAGGCATCCCAAATCTTTGTGTGCTGGCGAAGGTTGCGAATGTGGTCTTCACCGGAGAGATACCAGAGCAGCTCGCGCAGCACGGCCGTCCAGTTGACTTCCTTGGTGGTCAGCAGGGGAAATCCCTGGGACAGATCGACGGTGTAGTGGGCGGCGAAGCAGGAAATCGTGTCGATCCCCGTGCGGCTCTTCTTGAGTTTGCCGTGGTCGAGAACGAGCCTCACCAAATCCAAATACTCTTTCATGTCGGTAAACGGTGTGTGGAGTTGTGCGGCAGGTCGCGCTGCCCTAGAGACACCTCCTTCGCCGCGACGAATTCTAGCGGGGACGTGGGGAAAATCCAGATGATTGTGCTCGGCAGTACCGGAGGAACAGTGCCAACGGAGTCTCAGGCGGGGCGTTGTGTCCGTCGACGATGTTCAGGCTCGCCACCTTCGGCTGCGGGGGTTCCAGTCGCCGGGTCAAAAAACAGCGTCTCGGTCTTGACGTCCGTATGGCGCGGCCTGGCCGCCGGGACAGGTTTCGGCTGGCGCGCGCGCTCATGCCCGAAGAGGATTGTCTTGGAGGTCTTCAGGAGGACATACATGTCGAGGAAGAACGACATGTGCTTGATGTAGTAGAGGTCAAATTGAAGTTTCCGCCGCGATTCCTCGATGCTGGCGGCGTAGGGGTACATGACCTGCGCCCAGCCCGTGATGCCCGGCGGCACGAGCAGTCGTTCCGCATAAAACGGGATTTTCTCCGAAAGTTTGCCGATGAACACGTCGCGCTCGGGCCGAGGGCCGACCAGGCTCATGTTGCCAGAGAGCACGTTGAAAAGCTGCGGAATCTCGTCGATGCGGAATTTGCGCAGCCACTTGCCCACGCGCGTGATGCGGGGATCATCTTCGATGGCCCACACAGGGCCGGTTGCGCTTTCCGCATCCACCCGCATGGTGCGGAACTTATAGAGGATGAACGGAATGCTTTCGCGCCCGAGGCGTTCCTGCCGGTAAAAGATCGGGCCCGGCGAGTCCAATTTCACCAGGATCGCCGCCACAGCCGCCGGCAGTGCCGAAACCAGCAGGCCGACGGACGAGACGAGGATGTCCGTCAATCGTTTCAGTCGGCGGATATGAAAGCGCGAGTTGTTCATCGACGCCATGAACAACCATTCATCATCGATATGGTCGAGGGGAATCTCCTGCGCGAGTTCCTCACTGAGAGCGACGAAATCGACCAACTCAATCCCGCGATAGCGGAAGGAGCGCAATTGCCGCAGCAGGACCGGTTCCGCCTCCTGGCCGGCGGCGAGGACCAGGCGTTCGATATCGTACAACTCGACAAATCTCTCCAGCGTGTCGAGCGTTCCGAGCACGGGATAATCGTCAAAGAACCTGCCGACGCGGTCGCGGTCGTTGCCGCAGTGGATGAGGCCGAGGATGCGAAGATTCGCATGCGCATTCAGACGGATCAACTCGATGGCCTTGCGGGC
>JBGOTY010000264.1:0-5377 GCA_041476745.1 Verrucomicrobiia bacterium
ACGCGCGAGCCGGTACGCTGATCTTGTCCGTATGAAACGGCGCCATTTGAAGCATGCTGAAAGAGCTGAATCGAAGGTAGGCTTGATCTCTTGCCGGACCGTCAATCGTCACATCAGCCATGGCCCAGCGGCGCCGCCAGACCTTCTCAGACTCTGCCAACGAACCGTGATAACCGACTCTTGCCGCTTCGCGCCCGATATTCGTGGCCACTTCATGAACGCGGGAGGGTTCCACTTCGTCCCGGGAGCTGACTACCGCCACGGTATGAAGAACACTCGCTGACTCTCGTTTCTGTAGCACAAGAGTGACCTCTTGCCTCAACGCCGTTGAGTTTCGCGGGGACATGACGCATGGACCGCCGGCGATATTGGATGCAATACTCACCGTATGTCCCGTACCCTTTACACGAACGGTCAGGTTGCCTTCCCCGCCTGCGCCAAGGTTAACTTGCGGATCTTGAAGAAGATCCTGACGCAGATGAGGCAAGGACCGGTCCCCGCACCGGAAATAGGTCGGATACGCCCCGTCGAGTTTGAACGTCAAGACTGCCTTGCCGTTCCAATTCTCAGGCAAAATGGTGATTTGTTGCATCCCCAGATGCGGCTCAGCCGCGGAAAGGAATCGTTCGAAAAGCAGCCGGGTGCGCAGCCCGGTCGGACTGACCCAGGACACATGTCGGGACAACACACCATTATACATGTTCAGCGATCGGCTGAAAAAGTCGATAGTTCCCTCGGAAAGGCCAAAGGATTCCCCTGCTAACTTGATCTCGCAGGCAAACAGTTCCGGTAGCGTTATCATGGCCACCATGGGCCAGCCATAATCGACGCGGACCTGTTTGAGCGCCGCTGCGTCAATCTGTCCAAAAACTCCGGCCAAATATCCCTCGCGAAAGCTCTTCACCCCGGTGTTGGCCTCTTCGGTATAACCCCGGACCCCCAGATATCCGTTGGACTGGGTGAATATGGTTTCGAAATAGATGCTCTTTTCCGCAGTCCATTCGGATTGCGTCAAAAACCAGGGGTCACCCGCAGCATACCAAGGCGCGTTGTTTGATTTCATCGGTCCTATTCATAAATGACGTCGCCAAGCGGTCTTCCTCTCCGCAGCAGCATCGGAGTACTCGATCTCGCATTTACCGGGATCACCGGACCGTCGACAGTCATGTCTCTCCTCCAATGTCAATCGCTTAAAAGGACGGAAACAACAACCCACTTTGGACTTTACGTAAATCACGGACTTGTTTGCTGACTTGTAGGCAATAGCTTCTTATAATGAAAGCTGAACCACCCATGAAAGCCAAGACGCTTATCCCTGCCATCATCCTGACTCTTGTCGGTGCCCTGGTGCTCATCCTGGGTCTCACTCTTCCCGCTCAAGGCCAGCAAGAATGGCTGATCGCTATGGGTAACAACTCGAGCTCGGTCTTCCGTGGCGCCGCCGTGCCGAGCCCGGATCCAAACGGGCATTACTGGAACGCCGTTGATTCTGGCCATTATTTTCCCAGCCTGACGAACATCAACGGCCAAGCGACGAGCCTCGCACTGGCTTTCGACAGCTCGAATGGGAACGACTCTTACAATGGCCCTGCCGGGATCACCTTCAATCCCAATGCTGTAGTCATCAACAACGCTGCGCTCGGCGACTTGGGCTACAATTACGGCGTGTATCACTATTACGTCAACACTGATTTCGAAGTCCAAGGCTTGAATCCCGGGCTGCGGTACAACCTGACTTTCTTTGGCTCGCATGCCTACAGCACGGACAACGCGACGGTGTATTCACTTTATACCGACAACAGCTATTCCAACGTGGTGGCGTCCGTGAGCCTCAATGTTCAGATCCCGGGTAACCCGGGGCAGTGGAACACGAACCAGATTGCTATTCTCAACAACGTGTCGCCGCAGGCCAACGGCGTCATGTACACCGGATTCGCCGGGGCACAGGGCAATTTGGGTTATCTGAACGCCATGGAAATCCAAGCTGTTCCTGTAGTCATTTCGAACTCTCCTTCGACGTTTAGGGGCGCGACCGTGCCGTGGACCACCTACGAAGCCGAGAACATGACCAACACCGGCACGATCCTCGGACCGTCGTACGCTGGGAATAACGTCGCGTCGGAATCGTCGGGGCGACAATGCGTCCAGCTCAATGCCACCGGGCAGTACGTGCAGTTCACCGCCCAATCAAACGCCAATGCCGTCGTCGTGCGCTACAGTGTGCCCGACACCGCGAACGGCGTCGGGGCTGATTACACCCTCAGCCTCTATACCAACGGAGTATTCGCTGCGAAACTGCCGGTGACCTCCAAGTATTCCTGGCTCTACGGCGCGTATCCTTTCGTCAATACTCCTTCATCTGGATCGCCAAGAAACTTCTATGATGAGGTGCGCACCAATGGTCTGTCCGTTAGTGCGGGTGATGTGGTGCGTTTGCAAAAAGACAGTACCGACACCGCAACCAATTACGTCATCGACCTTGTTGATCTGGAAAATGTTCCCGCCGCCATCAGTCAACCCGGCGGTTCGGCCTCAATCAAGAGCTACGGTGCTGTCGGCGACGGATCAAATGACGACACCAGCGCCCTGCAGAATTGCATCAACGCGAACACTAGCGTGTACCTGCCACCCGGTAATTACAAGATTTCTGGCTCCATCAACCTTCCTTCCAATCGGACCATTCAAGGTGCGGGGATGTGGTATACCACGCTGGTCGGCGATCCCACTTTATACGCGACCTCTTCCCGACGGGTCACGCTGAACGGGAACGGCAGCAACATTCACCTGTCGGATCTGGCGATTTTGGGAAAGTTGAATTACCGGAATGACAGCGAACCAAATGACGGCCTGGGTGGGGCGTACGGCACGGGATCGACCATCTCTCGTATCTGGGTGGAGCACACCAAGACGGGCGCATGGCTTGTGAATTCCAGTGGTTTGGTCGTGGATAGTTGCCGTTTCCGCGACACGATCGCAGACGGGATCAACCTCGTTGTGGGGATGCGTAGCTGCGCGGTCACGAACTGCACAGCGCGCGGCACGGGAGACGATTGTTTTCCCATCTGGCCGGCGACCTACATATCGCAGACCTATTCGCCCGGTCTTAACGTCATCACCCACTGCACAGGACAGACCCCATTTCTAGCCAACGGCGGCGCGATTTATGGCGGCGTCAGCAACCGCATAGAGGATTGCGTGTTCCAGGATATTCCCTACGATTGCGGCATCCTGATCAGTACCACCTTCCCTGTCGGGGCGAACACTTTCAGCGGAACCACGGTTGCCCAGCGATGTGACCTGATTCGCTGCGGCGGCACGGCCGCGGGCGCTGGCCTGCAGATCTGCCTGCAAGGCGGGGGCATTTCGGGCGTCAATCTCAACAATCTGAATATTACCAACAGCGGTTCCGATGGATTGAGCATCATAAACGGTGCGGGCGCGCTCACCAACGCGATCATGTCCTACGTGAACATCCCCAATTACGGCCTTGGGGGCGGTGGACGGAATGCCTTGTGGGCGCGCAGCGATGCGGTTGGCAGCATGACCGTAAGCAATTGCACGGTGGTGGAATATAAGGACGACTCTCCCAATTTCACTTTCAATTTTGTTACCTCCAACATTCCGATCACGGTTCAGACCAGTCCGTCGGGACAGACCTTCACGGTGGATGGCACGAACTACAGCAGCGCCCAAGTGTTCAATTGGCCTTACGGCACGGGCCACACGATCGCGACGACTTCACCGCAGAGTGGAGGGACAGGCGTTCAATACGTTTGGGGTTCATGGAGCGATGGTGGAGCGATATCGCATACGGTGACTGCGATCAGCAGCGCGACCTGCACAGCGAATTTCACGACACAGTATTTCCTGACAATGAACGCCGGGCCGGGAGGCAACGTGAGTCCGAGTAGCGGCTGGAACAACAGCAATGCGGTGGTGAACATCAGCGCCACCGCGTCCAACGGCTATGCTTTCAGCGCCTGGGCCGGCAGCGGCAGCGGTTCGTTTTCGGGAACCAATGGTTCCGCTTCGGTCACGATGAACGGGCCAATCACGCAGACAGCCAGCTTCGACTTCCTGGCGGAGATTACGGGAATTATGATCGGCGGCGATGGCTCAGTGACGATCAGTTACGCCACCACGTCGGGCCTTACCTATCACGTCGAAACCACAACCAACCTGACTTCGTCCTCATGGACGACGGTACCCGGAAGCACGACCAACGCCGCGGGGGGCATCATCATCGTCGTCGATCCCAACGCCGTGGGTGACCCTCAGCGCTTCTATCGGGTTGGGTCGCCGTAGCACGAAATCCTCTCGACTTTACGTAAAGATCGCGGATGATAGCTGCGTGGCGACAACGTTCAGAGTCGTACTTCGGGAAATCGCCGACAGGACCGGCATCTCCCGCATGGCAGTATCACTCGCGCTCCGGGGCAAATCCGGCGTCTCAGGCGCGACTCGCAAGAAGGTTCTGAAGGTCGCCAAGGAACTCGGTTATGAACCGGATCCTGAAGTCGCCAAGCTCCTATCGCATATCCGTGCCAAAAAGTCGGTCGATACGAAAGCGTGCTTGGCATTGTTGACTTCTGGAGCGGCGCCGCAAGATTGGAAACGCTACTTGACGGAGCGGAAGTACGTGGAAGGCGCTCACGCTCGCGCGAAGGAATACGGTTACCACATTGAAGAGTTTTGGATAAACGAACACGGCATGACGCTTTCCCGCCTCAGCAACATCATCTGGAGCCGAGGAATTGAAGGCGTCATCATCGCTCCGCTACAAACCAAGCTCTCGGGGAGAGTAGCGCGCTCGATCCGGCTTGATTTCAACTTGTTCTCCGCTGTGGAAATCAGTGAAACGGTTGAGTGGCCGGATTTGGACCGGGCGGTTCACGATCAGTACACCTCAATGCTCAGGGCGCTGGATGAGCTTTCCAGCCTGAACTACAAGATCATCGGGCTGGTGCTCGAGGAAGCGTTGGATCTGCGTGTGAATGGCAAATGGACCGCTGCCTACCTGCGTTATCGAAATCAGTGGGGCGCCAAGAGATTACCTCCTCCCTTGATCCTGGACTCTCCCAGACAATCGGCCTTTGACCGCTGGTTCGACCGCTATCGCCCGAATGCGATCATCAGTGTTGATCGCTTCGGATTACATCTGCTTCTTGAAAGAGGACTGAATGTGCCCGGGGATCTCGGCTACGCGTCACTGGATGTGGACGGGGAAGCGGATGACTATCCGGATGTGAGTGGAATCGACCAAAACTCGGAAATTGTCGGCGGTGCGGCCGTCGATATGCTCGTTGCTGCCATTCATCGAGGTCATCGAGGGATACCGTCCCATCCGGTGCGCGTCGAGGTGGAAGGCTCTTGGAAA
>JBGOTY010000265.1:0-5369 GCA_041476745.1 Verrucomicrobiia bacterium
AAATTCCACGTTCGGTTTCATTGCGAACGTCTGCACCAGGTGATTGCGCCGCGATGCTGGCCGATCCGCGCCGCCTGCTGGGGAATGCTGTCCGCGATGTTTGCGGCGGCCAGCGCCGTCGTGGCTTGGGACCATCGACGCGCCTTCGCGGCCCTGGGAAGTTCCGCCGTCGAGTTTCTTCGTGATTCGTGGGCGAACTTTTTCGCCGCCCGCAAAGCCATTTTCGACGGCGCTCCCTTCGCCCGTGACGCCGCCGATCAAATCCCCGCGGAACCGCCGCCCGCCAGCCTGGCGCACATCGCCCGGTCTCGTGGTTGAGCCCAATCTTCCGGGCGCGCCTCGACATTTTCTGCTATGCGGACTATCCTTACGGTGCTGGAACACGATGAAAACGGTGAAGCTACAAGTGGACGGCATGTCCTGCGCGAGTTGCGCGAAGGCGGTCGAAAAGGCCCTCGGCGCAGTGACCGGCGTGGACAAAGCGTCCGTTAATTTCGTTTCCAAGACCGCCACTGTCGCGGTGCAAGACACGCTGACCAACGTTCAGCCCTTGATCGATGCCGTCAAGCGCACAGGCTATGGCGCCCGACTTCCCGCCCGCGATCGCGAAACCCAGGAGAACCGCGCCGCGCGCCGCCAACTCATCAAGATCATCGGCATCGGGTCGCTGCTGGTTGTGGGCTGGGTGCTGGGCGCAACCAAGTTTGTACCCCCGACCGTCGCCTCCGGGCTGGTAATCGTCGCGCTGGTTCTCGCCGCCTGGCCGATCTTTCTCCGCGCCATCAAGGCGTTGCTCGGGAAACGGCTCGACGCGGATGTGCTCGTGGCCATCGCTGTCATTGCCGCATCTTCGGTCGGCGAATTCGTCGCGGCGGCCGAAGTCGCCTTCATCATGCTCCTCGGCGCGCAACTTGAGGAATACACCATCCGCCGCGCCCGCCGTTCGCTCGGCAGCCTGCTTTCACTGGTGCCACCGACCGCGCGCGTGAGACGCGATGGGAAGGAAGAAGAGGTTGCCGCCGCGGAATTGCAGGTGGGCGACGTCGTGGTGGTGCGCGCGGGCGAACGCATCCCCGTGGATGGCGTCGTGCAAAGCGGCATGGCGTCCGTGAACCAGGCGCCTGTCACCGGTGAAAGCATGCCCGTCGACCGTAGCGAAGGCGATGAAGTATTCGTCGGCACGCTCGCGGAGACCGGTGCCCTGATCATCGAGGCCCGGCGTGTCGGCGAAGACACGACCCTGGCTCGTATCGCGCAACTCGTCGAGGCGGCGCAGCAACGCGAAGCGCCCATCCAACGAACTCTCGACCGTGCGGCGGGCTGGCTCGTGCCCGTCATGCTGACGCTGTCAGCGCTTGTTTATGTTTTCTCCCATGACGTGGCGCGGGCGATCACCGTCTTGATTGTGGCCTGCCCGTGCGCCCTGATCCTCGCCACGCCGACCGCCGTGATGGCCGCGATTGCCCGCGCGGCCCGCGCCGGCGTGCTCATCAAGGGCGGACAGTATCTCGAAGCCACGGCGCGTTTGCACACCATCGTGTTCGACAAGACCGGCACGCTCACGCATGGCGAGCCGGAAGTTACGCACGTCAGCCGATTTGACCAGCACAGCGAGGCTGAACTCGTCCAGATGGCTGCCGTCGCCGAAAAGATGAGCGCCCATCCCGTGGCCCGTGCCATCATGCGCAAGGCCACAGCGCTGGGTCTCGTGACCGAGGACCCGGCGACCTTCGAAGCCCATCACGGCCGCGGCGTGGTCGCCGAACGCAACGGCCAGAAGCTCGTCGTCGGCCAGACGGGATTGATGGATGATCAATCGATCGTGATGAGCGACGCGCTCCACACGCACATGGACGAACATCACGACGAAGGCCACACGACCATCGTCGTCGCCCATGACGGCGAAGTGTGCGGCACGATTTGCGTCGCCGATACCGTGCGCGCTCGCGCCGATGAGGCGATCCGTGACCTGCGCGGCCTCGGTATCGAAAAGGTCGTCATGCTCACCGGCGACAACAAACGGGTTGCCATGCAGATCGCTGGTAAACTGGGCCTCGACGAAGTGAAGGCCGATGTGTTGCCGGAGCAGAAGGCCGCGCACATCGAATCGTTGCGGCAAAAGGGACGAATCGGCGGTGTGGCCATGGTCGGCGACGGCGTGAACGATGCGCCCGCACTCGCCGTGGCCGATGTCGGCATCGCGATGGGACTGAGCGGCACCGACGTGGCCCACGAGGCCGCCGATATCGCCTTGATGGCCGATGATCTCTCGAAAATTGCGTTCGCCGTCGGTTTGAGCCGCCACACTTTGCAGATCATCAAGCAGGGATTGCTCTTCGCGCTCGTCTATAACGTCGTGATGGTCACCACCGCCGCCAGCGGCCACCTCCACATGATCGGCGGCGCCATCGCCCACCAGTTCAGCAGCGTCCTCGTGATCGTGAACGCGATGCGGTTGTTGCGGTATCGGTAGGTTTATGTATGTTCAGAAAATTCGCATTTAGCTTGGTGTTACTTCTGGGAATCGCGGGAATCCTGCCGGTCTTGTTAGATCCTGGAATACTTGGAGACAGCAAGTACGGGGACCCAATGATCATCTCTCTCTTAGCGGGAATGCTGTGTTGCGTATACGCGATACTCAAGCTACGCAAACCATCACACAAAAAAGGCTAGTAGTAATGGGCGACCTCACCCCGCCGGCTTTTCCCGGACGCGGATGATCATTCGCTTCATGCCGGCCTCGTCGCCCTCGCCTTCACTGACGGCTTCCAACTCCCGGTCCTTCTCCATGTGCAGGTGGATGACGCGGCGGTCGAAGGCGTTGAACGGGCCAATCTTCACGGCGTCGCCCCAGCGGCGGACATTGTCGGCGGCCTCGAGGACTTTCTTGAGAATGTCGTCGCGCTGGCGCTCGCGATAGCGCTCACAATCGACCGTCACGCGGGGGGCCTCGGCGCTGGCGCGTTGGAGGATGCGATTCACCAAAAACTGCAATTGGCTGAGGGTCTGGCCGTGTTTGCCAATCAGGCGGCCGGGTTCCGCGGTGGCGATGTGCAACAACGTCGAACCATCCACCGTGAATACCTCGACTTTGGTCTGCAGGCCAAGGCCGTCGAGCATTTTCTGCAAAACTTCGCGGGGATCAAGCGGCGGACCGGAGGGAATAGATGGACTGGATGAGGTCGGGGTTTCCGTTTCCATGTTGGGCTCCTGTTTTTTCGGGCGTTCGGCCCACCCCCTGCGCGGGGTTGGCTACGACGCCTCGTAATGTCGAGTTACGCTACTTTACCGAAAATCATTTTGCTTTTCCAGCGGGCGCCAACGGCGTCACCGGGGCCGCGCTGTCCGTCTTGCGCATGCTCCACCATTGCTGGGCAATCGAAAGAAACTGCTGCACGGTGTAATACAGCACGACACCGGCGGCCAGTTTGTAAAAAATGAACATCATCATCAGCGGCATGAACATCATCATTTTCTGTTGCTGCGGATCGCCGGTCTGCGGCGTGATTTTCATCTGCCAAACCGACAGGCCCGTCATGACCAGCGGCAGCGGATTGATCGGGAGCCCCAGCACCTGGAAAATGGTGTCCGGCGCCGAGAGGTCGTGGATCCAGAGAAACGATTGCCCACGGAGTTCGATGGCGCTGGCCAGCATGCGGTAGAAGGCAAAAAGCACCGGGATTTGCACGAGCATCGGCAGACAACCGGAGACCGGGTTGATCTTGTGCTCCTTGTAGAGCTTCATCGTCTCCGTGTTCAGCCGTTGCGGGTCGTCCTTGTACTTCTCTTTGAGCTTGTTGATCAACGGCTGGAACTTCTGCATGGCCTTCATCGACTTGATGCTCTTCGCCTGGATCGGCCAGAAGAGAATCTTGATGAGAATGGTGATGAGGATGATCGCGATGCCATAGCTCGGGATCAGCCCATAGAAAAACTTCATGCCCTTCAGGAGCACCACGCTGATCACGCCCCAAAACCCGAATTGCATCACCTCTTCCTGACCCTTGCCGAGTGCCGCCAGCCGCTCATACGCTTTCGGCCCGGCGTACCACGTGAACTCGTAGCGCTCGTTCGCGTTGGCGCTCGCGGCGGTGGGCCGGAGGGTCAGCGCGGCGAATACGCCATGGGGCGGCTCCTTTGCCTTCCAGTCGACGGGCGGTGCGAGATCCACCTGTTTGCATTCGATTGAAGTGGCGTTCGTCTCCGGCGTGAGGATCATCGCGAAGAACTGGTTCTTCACAGCGCCCCAGCGCGCGCTGATCTCCTCGCTGACAATCCCTTTGTCAGCGTTCTTGGTGATCTGCTTCAGGTCGCGGTATTGATACTTGTCGCCCAGGAGCCAACTCGCGGTAAGGTACGTGGGCAACTCCTTCGCCGTCGTCGGTGTCACCGTCCCGATGGCCAACCCCGCGGTAGCGGGCAACGGTTCGGAGCCTCGGGCTACGCGGGCGATCTCAACTGTGCCGGCCAGCAAATACCCGTCGTTGAGCGTGAAGGTCTTGGTGATCACCCAGCCCGCTCTCGTCTGACGTTTCATCACAACGGTGTTCGGTGCCGGCTGCTCGACCGCAAATACCGAGTCGGGACCGGCGTTCGTGATCCCCATCAATGTCAGCGCTGGGACGAAATTCGTTCCGTTGAGCACTACATTGCCAGAGCCGTTGACCCTGTGCTTGAGTAGCTCGACCGAGCGCACGCCGCCGCCCCATGTCGTGAATTCCATGCGGACGAATTCATTGCTCAGCGTGATGGTCTGCTCTGGCGAACGGGGTTCTTCGGGTGCGACGGCAGCTTCCTTCACCGGCTCGACCGGTTTCTCCGCCGGGCTTTCCGTCGGCGCCTGCGGCACCGCATTGCTTGTGGCACCCGCCGTTGACACCTTGGCCGCTTTTGGTTTCGGCGGGTAAATCTGGTTGATCAACGCCTGCCAGCCGATCAGGGCGATCAGACAGCCGAGAACCACCAGGATTGTTTTCTTGTCCATCATCGCTTCGGCACCGGATCGTAACCACCTGCCGCAAACGGATGGCACCGCGCCAGCCGCGTGGCCGACAGCCATAGTCCGCGGGCGGGGCCAAGTTTTTCAATCGCCTCGTAGGCGTAGCCGGAACAGGTGGGATGAAAGCGGCAGCAGCCACCCACCGGGGGCGCGGGCAACAGCATCTTCAGCGGCCACAGGTAGCGATAGAGCCGCAGCAGCAAAAGAAGTAAAGGCTTGATCACGTCTCGTTCAAGATGCCCGCCGCCAGAAACAGCCGCAATAAATCCGCCTCCACTTCCTGTCGGCGCTTTCCATTGATGGCACTGCGGGCAACCATGACAATCTGTAAATTGGTTTTGAGTTTCTGTTTGTTCAGTCGATACGCCTC
>JBGOTY010000266.1:0-5368 GCA_041476745.1 Verrucomicrobiia bacterium
CAAGGATCACCACCATTCCGATGATGAGACCCGCGGAACGGCGGCGATTGGCCAGGATTTGCTCCCACATAGCTAAGTTGGTTTCTGCCCCGAGTAGCGGAGGCTAAGGCCCGTGGCTACAGGGACACATCGCCAAATCGAAACTGGGCCAGTGTTAGAAACTCACCTTTGGCGCTTCGCGTTCGTCCTCGGCCTTCACTTCGAAGAAGTCGCGGCGTCCGAAGTTGAACATCGTCGCGATGAAGTTCGTCGGGAAGACTTCGATGTGCGTGTTGTAGGTCATCACCGAATCGTTGTAGAACTGGCGGGAAAAGGCCACTTTGTTCTCGGTTGACGCGAGTTCTTCCTGCAGCCGCATGAATTCCTGGTTGGCCTTGAGTTCGGGGTAGGCTTCGGCGACCGCAAACAGCGATTTCAACGCGCCGGTGAGGACGTTTTCGGCCTCGGCGCGTTCGCCGACGGATTTGGCGCTGACGGCAATGTTGCGCGCCTGGGTGACCTTCTCGAACGTCCCGCGCTCGTGCGCGGCGTAGCCTTTGACGGTCTCGACCAGATTGGGGATGAGGTCGTGCCGTCGTTTGAGTTGAACGTCGATCTGCGCCCAGGCGTTTTCCAACTGGTTGCGCAGGCGGACGAGGCCGTTATAGGCACCCGCGACCCACGCCAAGACGACCGCCACCAGTCCGAGAAAAACCAATGCGATGAATCCAATACCGATCATATTCTGCCTCCGTGTTCTTTTAGAGTTTTGATTTCGTGGTGAAAAGTTCGTTCAAATAATCGATCGTCTTTCCCGTGCCGCTCTCCGTCGGAAACATCGAGAGAAGCTGCTGCAGTTCATCGGCGTCGAACCACAGTCCGTGCCCGCGCGGGCATTTGTCGAGTGCGAGATTCTGTGGCGGACACGGCGACTGAGCGCCGTGGCTACAGGGGTCAATTTTGATTTCATGTAACGGGGCGTCGCACCGTGGACAGAGGTGGGGGCGGCCACTGGGTTGAATGCCACTTTGCTGCTGGAACTTTAATAGGGGATCGTGCGTGTTCGCGCCGGTTTGTTCCATGAGCGCTTCCAGTTCGCCGGCATCGAGCCACAGTCCCTGGCAGTGGTTGCAGAAATCAATCTCGATATCCTTGAAGTGCAGGATAAAGAGCGGGACATCACATTTTGGGCAAACGCGTCTCATGGTGGCCCTTCGCTTCGGGATGATGGCGCGGGCGCGGTGGAAGCGTCAAGCACTTCCCGGGTGCGGCCCTCGTTCGGTCTCTGGACATTCATTTGACCGTAATAGAGCAGAACAAGCTGGCAGCGTCATTTACAAAGCGGGGGGTTGTTTGTAATGGGGAAGGGGGAGGATTGCATCGCGTTTGCGGACTCGGTTGCCGCGAGAACTGCGTCGCGGGTCTGCCGGAAACGACAGCGGGTTTGCTGCGGGAATACGACGCGCAGCGTATCAGTTGCGCCAGCAACTACCCTGGCGCGTCTCGCCTCTGGCTCGGCTTGCCACAGGAGTACGGCGTGTGGCGTCTCGTCCAACTCGGCTCCGCTTCGCTCGGCTCCGTCTGACTCGGCTCCGTCAGACTCGGCTTTGGATTGCTAATCCCCAACCTTTCCGAAACCCTTCAAGATCTTTTGCCGCATCGCCTCATGCTCCGACTCCGAAAGAAGCTCTCGCCGACGCAACTCGTCCAACTCTGCGAGTCGATCCGCCAGCGATCGCGTGGGCCGGCGCTCGCGCTCTCCCCAACGCCACCGCGGCCTCTCCCCCTTGATCAGACAAACCACAAACAGCGCGGCGGCCAGAACCGCCATCGACACCATCCAAAGATCGAAATGCCCGGGCGCCAGCAGAAACGCGGTTCCACAGACCAACCCCAGCCACACGGCAGAGACCACCCATCCCTGCCACGCGCACGGCCAACCCCAACCCCACCCATATCGTTTGGCGGCAAACCACACTGGTTTTTCGTTCGTGTCCATGATCATTCTCCGGTTGCCAGGACTTTTCTCACACGAGCCACGAACGGTCTATTACAAAGCCCTACCATTTTTGGAACGATGTTGTCGGTCAGGACGGATCGTCGAGGCTGTAGGAACAACATTGGCAACGGTGTAATGGCGGAACCCAACCCATTCCGCATTTTGGACAGAGTTTTGGATAGGGGTGCCCCGGCAGACGTACTTCCAAATGACAGGCCGCACAATGCACCAACTCTCCTTTCATCTCAGGAGAGAACTTCAGTCGGTGCCGACATCGAGGACATTGATGGTCCGTTGATATTTCGGGGATCGTGGTGGGGGTGTTGCAGTCGGGACAGTTGATTGTCTGCCCGGCCCCCGCATCATCGGCAACGAGATGGTTGCCGCATGATCCGCATTTGAAGAAGATGTCGGGCATCTCCAGACCTCCGCCGGTGGGACTATTAGCCAGGCTTTTGAATAACAGGGGGGCGATCTGTCTTCTCGAAACTCCGCCGATCCGGATGGTGACAGAAGATGGTAGAAGCAGAATGTACGGCAAACCGGCAACTTTCAGGGTTTTCCACCAGGCATTCCAAGAGATCGATAGATTGCCCCCAATACATAGTCCGACAGATTCTCCGATCCGGTAGACGCCGCTGATTGCTGACCGTGGTGTCGATCATGATCCTACCCATCGGTTATCTCGGAGAGAGACCGCTCGCTCTTCTCGTAATAAAGTAAGCCCAATTCCAGAATTTGCCAGTAATACCGGAGACTATATTTCTGTCAGAACGAAGCCGATAGGGAAATTTCCTGAGCGCGAATCAGGCGCGGAGCAGGTTGCGTTGTGAGGAAGTGGTAGTAGATTAGAATTGCAACGGCTGAGCAGCGTGTTCTGACAAAGTGCGCTCCTACCAAGGCCGCATGGGGATGAACAACAAACGCTGCGACTGCCGTTGCACCATTTTCCATTTTAGATTGCCGATTGCCGATTAGGGGAATGGAAGAGGCGGCTACGAAGTGCGAATTGAGCGGGGAGGACGGCAGGGATGTTTGTGGTGCGAAAATAAATCCGTCAAGAACGTGATGGAGTGTCAATAGTCAATGACTGACCCCTTCACCCGATACATCGAAATTCGAGTTCTGGATTATCAGAGTATCTAGAAACAAACTCGGAATATCTCTCCTCTGCTATGGCTTTATAGGGGACAAGGTAAATTGCTCTAGATCCGTTGAGCGCTTGCGAGACTGCAAGAACTTCTCCAAGAAAGGTCTTACCGGAGGATGTCGGCGCAATTACAAGTAGGGACTTCCCCAAAAAAAGGCCTTCCCCAATAGCCGCTTGCTGAACTGGAAGGGCTTCTACAATGCCATCTTTTTTCCATGCGGCGTATACTTCCGGAGGGAATGTTACTTTGCAGAGTTCTTCAAAGCGTAATAGGTCGGGCATACTGTAGTTGAATCTCCCAGTTAACCTTCAAACGCTACTTCAACAAGTGATGCTTAGAAACGTACTACGAATAGTGAACATATCGAGACACTGAAGCGTCCCGACAGAATCACATTGGCAAACGTACTAATGTACCGCGACCGCCTCAACCAGTTGAGGTAGCTGACGAGCTTCGCCCTTGAGCAGTTTCATATACGAGAAGCCCTTATCGCGATTATCCCATGTTGCCTTGATGTGGTCGCGAATCCTGGGTAAGTCGGTTTCCACAGTGCTGTGCGCAGCTCGGAAGGGCGGCACGGCGACAGAGCGCCGCGGCTGCAAAGGCGGATCGCCGGACTTTCTCAGCGGCGTTTCGCGCGGTAGGCTGCGCCCTTTTCGCGGACATGGAATCCGATGCGGCGCTTCGGTGGCTCCATCGGGGCGGTGAGCAGTTGCCGAATGGCCTCGATGATCTCGCCAATCTGCCCGTCGTGCCGGCCCACCCGCGCCTCCAACTCGGCAAATTTCCGCGCCAGTTCCCGATTGGTCTCCAGCGCCTCACGCAATCGCACGAAGGCGCGCATGATGGCCACGTTCACGCGCACGGCGCGTTCGCTGCGCAGGACGCTGGAGAGCATGGCGACGCCCTGCTCGGTGAACACCCAGACGCGCTTGGAGAATTTCAGGTCGGCGGAGGATGTCACAATTTGTGATATCCTCAATATCTCCGGCCGGGTCAGTTCGAACATGAAATCCTTGGGAAACCGATTCCGATTCCGTGTCACGGCCTGGTTCAACGCCCGAGTTTCGACCCGGTACAGCGCCGCCAAATCCCGGTCCAACATGACCCGCTGCCCGCGCACGATGTGGATGCGCTGGGCAATGTTCGCAGTTCGTATGAGTTCACCGGCCATCGGGCGGAGTGTAGCAAGTGGGGTGGTTTATGCGCAAGGGCGGGGGTGATTGCCGTGACCGACGCCTCCGACAGAGCGAGTCGGCGGCTACAACAGCGGACCGCCGCAGAAGTTTCTCTTTTGGCTCTGGACATCGTATTCCGATAGTGGTATGATGGGGGGTATGGTGATTGACAGGAAGAGAACCTCCGTCGCGAGGACTGCGGCGCGATACCTCAACAACAAGCATCGCGCCCTACAATACGGGGGACGGACCGCGGCTTACGCCGCGGCTACAGGGCCAGTGTGCTCCGGCGTTATCGTGGGAAGAAGATCCGCCGTCGCCAGGGCTTTGGCGGACGAGGAGGACCTCGAAACATGTGTTTCTGCGAAACGAACTCCCCAGTTAAGGGGCGCTGTATGAATGGGTTAGGAGATCGGGGGTGTGAATTTGGCGAAGACAGGGTGGGGAGGAGGAGTCGAGTTAGGACAACCCACCCCTTTATCCCCTCCTGGGAGGGGAATCCGCCTTCGCACAATCGCTACGGCGGACTCGGTGCGGTGCATCCGTCTTCGCCGAGCCTTCCGCCGTCGCTGCTGCTATGGCGGACACGTCGACGCGACTCGCTCCTGTGCGGAGCTCGGTTTACAAAGCGGGGGTTTATTAGTAATGATTGGCGGCGTATGAAATCACATGAGCTTTTGAGGGAAGTCTTTCAGACGCATAATCCGAAACTTATTGCCGAGGAAATGGGGTTGTCCGTTTCCATGGTGTACAAGTGGGCGGAGCCGCCCGAGCAGGGAAGTGGCGCGACGAATCCGTTGGATCGAATCGCGTCGCTGGTGGACTCGACCGGGGACGCGCGGATCGTGGAATGGATTTGTACGCGGGTGGATGGGTTTTTCATCAAGAACCCGAAGGTGGGGCGGACGAGATCGTATGCGGTGGTGCCGGCGACGAACCGCGTGGTGCAGGAGTTCGCGGAGATGCTTTCGGTGATTGCGAATGCGGCGGTGGACAACGACATCACGAGAGCGGAGGCGGAGCGGATACGGTCGCGGTGGGAGGATTTGAAGTCGGTGACC
>JBGOTY010000267.1:0-5362 GCA_041476745.1 Verrucomicrobiia bacterium
CTCTCCGCTTTTCTTCTTTCCCAATGTCAAAGAACTGCGCCGACTCTACTCGTTCCACCACACGCCGTCAAGGTTAATTATCAATTAACGATACATGGTCGATGGTCGCACTCGACTGTGAATGGCTGCATGGCGTCAAGGTTGGGAGGCAACAACAGTGGCCGGATGAACGCGAGCTTCCGGCGGCCATATTCGGCAGCGGCTCGCCGCGTGACGAACACGAACTGCCAAGCTGGGGACTGGGCGTGCCGAGTGGAGAGTTGATCCTGCCGATGATGGCTCGCCACCATCCTGAGACAACGAAGGAGGAGTCGAAGCAACTCGGTCCGGTCATACCCGTAATGAACAGTGGGCTACGGCGTCAGCAGCCCGCTTGACGACGGGTCGTCGGACGGTTTATACAGACAGTGCATTTATTGTTGTGCGGATAAGGAGCTGACTAATGACCCCGCACCGGATCGATCCCGACGTCAACTACAAGAGACTTCATCAACTCTCGGACGAGTTCACGAATGTCTGGCAGCGACTGCAGGCCCTTTATCTTGACGCGGCCGCTGGCTTTGCGTTGGTACGAGCGCATGTCGAGCAAGAGCAAAGTACATCTCGCGCCTACGTGCAAGGGAGCGAGCTTGACTCTGAGGCGTTCCAAGACACCCGCATGTTCACATACGACAGGATCTTCTCGGAGCGTTTCTGTACGTCCGGCATCCACGAAGCGAAGCAGGGGGAAGTAAAGGCTCGCAACGCGCCTGACGGGGCCAACTTCATCGCACTGGGGCAACTGTGCCTAGTCTCGTTTTACGATTTCTGGAACGAGTACCTTCGGCGCGAGTATGTCGTCGCCAAGGGCAAGCTCGACCCGAAAGAGTCCGACAAAAAGGTAGAGGAGCGCGCCGTCCGTGAGCATGCGAGCCACGATTTGTGGGGTGATATCCGCCACCTTCGCCAGTCAATTGTGCACCATCGAGGCATCGCGGTGCCGGAGGTCGCACAATGCCGGCTCATCAAGTGGTTCCAACCAGGTGACCCGATCACGTTGAACCCCGACCGAATGCGGAAGCTGTTTCTCGCTCTTCTCAAGTTCCGGAATGAACTCCTTAAGGAGCAGTTCCCCGAGCACTACATACAACTGCCAGTGCGCTAGGAAGCTTGTTGGCAAACACAACATGTGGCAAGCCGTCCAAAGCTGCTGCAGCAGAGATTCTGAGCGCTACGAGTCTAAGGAAATCCGCTCAGATCTCAGAGCTTGATCTTCTAGTTTCCAGTGCCCGATCCACCATTTGCCGAAGCTCAGCTACAGAATAGGGCTTGCGGAGGCAATCAAACGCCCCAAGCCGGATGGCCTCTCGTGCATTCTCTGCCGTGAGGTTGCCGGAGATGACGAGCACAGGGATTGACGGATCGAGTTCCTTGACTAACTGAATGAACTCAAGACCCGACATCCTCGGGGAATACAGATCGGTTGTCACTAAGTCTGGCTTGATTTCTCGGAGTCTCTCAAGTGCTTCGACTTTGCTCTCCAGAGTCACAACCTCATATCCGTCGTATTCGAGAGTATCTTTTATCACATCACGGGCAGCCGCATTATCGTCAGTGATGAGTATCCTCTGCCCCTTGCCCCGACCATCCTTAATCAGTTCCGGCCCGCGCTTTATAGGGCGTGAGGATTCCTCATCTGGCTCGGTGCTTTTTGAAGTCCGCCGCGAGCTTTGTCGGGAATTCCGTATGCGATAGTATGCGCGGTAGTACCAGCCAAGTACGGTATACGCGCGGTTTGTCGAGCCGTACATAATGAAAGGGTAGCGGTAACTGTAACCGCCGCGTCCCTGTTCGGCATTGATCACAGAAATTGCCAAGCGCCGGTCTTTGCCGTGACCCCCCTCGTCGTACTGCCTCACTACTCGTTGAATCGCGATTTCTGCGCAGAGGAAACCACAGATGAGGTACACAACAAGAGGGACGAAAGCGAGAGGCCAACCCGCGAACAAAACAAACGCTGTGACACTTAAGGCAAAACTCACGAATGCACTCAGCGGATAAAAAGCTGGGTATTGGCCGGCCAGAAATGGACGATCCAGTGCGGATGGAACGAACCTTTGAAGCAGGAAGTAGGCTGATTGAGCCCACGCAAACGTAAGCATAGATGTAACGATAATGGCAGCATTCACCGAGGCGGCAAAGGCAATGCCCCCCGCCAAAACTCCGTGAACCATAAAGAGTACACCAAGCAAAACCAACGGAGCATTGTCTGCTGCCGCGTGCCCCCATCTCCTTCCGATGGTTAAGCGCATTGGGTTGTGAAAGAGTGCTTCACCGTACCACGCCGAAGCGATGCTATTTGCCAAGAGCCAAGCAAGTTTCATCTTCCATCCCTCGTTGAAGGCTTCCGGCAGTGCACTCCAGAGACTGACACTACCCTGACAATCTCGCCGCCGTGCTCATTGCGGAAAACAATGCAGTTGTCTTCAGTCGTTTCGGAGGGTTCCCACCCTTTTTCCTTACATGCTTTTCTCACGACATCGCGCGCTTCCTTCTGAGAAGAATATGTCAGATTCCCAAGCTTGAGTTGGGTATAGACTGCCGGTGCTACCACAATCTTAAAGATGTTCATGGCCTCCTACGCGGAGCCACGGACGGCGGGCAAAAAAGAGGGGCGCGAACTCAATCACGGCGTTGAGGATAGCATTCCGCATAATGGCCCGTAAATAGCAGCAATCAGGCCACCAAGCAGGGCTTCATTCCACGTGAGTACGGCGCTATCGGGCCCAAGAAGGAAGGTCCCATGGGAAATGACTCGCGGGCTTATAGGCTTTCAGGAATGTGCATTTCAAGCCTTTTCGGGGTGAGAAGCCCGGACGACAAGCGCGCGTTTTGACTTCCGCTGCCGGATTCCCTAGAGTGCTGCGCTTGAGGAGCGCGCATGGCTGACTGGCAAATCGTCCTGGTGAAAATCACCGCGATGTTCCTGGTGATTGTCGTCGGCTGGCTGGCGCGGCGGCGCGGCTATCTGCCCGCGGAAACCACGAGCATCTTGAGCCGGTTTGTCGTGGACGTGGCGCTGCCGGCGCTGGTGTTTACGCAAATGCTGCGCACGGTCACGCTGGGCGCGCTGCGCGACGGTTGGTTCGCGCCGTTGCTCATGGGATTGCTAATCGTCATCGCCTATGGGGCCGGCTTGCTGGTTGCGCCATGGTTTTGCCGCGCCGAACAGAAGAACACCTTTGTCTTTCTCGCGGCGATACCGAATTGGATCTTTCTGCCGCTGCCGATCGTCGCGGCCATGTACGGCGACGCCGGCGTGCGGACCCTCCTGCTCGACAATGTTGGCGCGCAACTCATGCTCTGGTCGTTTGGCGTGTGGATCCTGCATGGGGGCGTGACCCCGCGTGAAGCGGCGCGCCACATTGTGACCAACCCCGGCCTGATCGCGACGGCCGTGGGGATTGCAATCGCGTTGCTCGTGCCTTCCTCCCGCAACTGGGAGACGGGGAGTATCTCGGGTTCGCCGCCGCATCTGGCCGCGGGCGCCGTGGTGCAGGCGCTGGCCATGGTGGGCTCCATGACCATCCCGGTATCGCTGCTGGCGATCGGCGCGCAACTCGGCGATCTCGAATTGCACGTGCATCGACCCTCGCGGGCGCTCTGGGGAGTGTTGCTCGCCCGCCTCATCATCGGGCCACTGCTCACGGCAGCGGTCGGTTGGATTGTGTTACGGGCTGGTGTAACCGTGCCGGAAGTCCCGCGCATGGTCGGCTATCTGATCGCGACGATGCCGGTGGCGATTTCCTGCAGCATGTTCACCGAGCGTTTTGGC
The DNA here is from genome assembly GCA_041476745.1 of Verrucomicrobiia bacterium. GTDB lineage: Bacteria > Verrucomicrobiota > Verrucomicrobiia > Palsa-1439 > Palsa-1439 > Palsa-1439. Next base: position 3,815 of record JBGOTY010000267.1, read on the forward strand.
GGCGACGTGTCGCTTAGCGCGCAGGGAATTTTCTACAGCACGCTTTTCAGTTTGCTCACCGTGCCGGTGATTTTCTTCGTCATCCAGCGGCTGGGGCTCTAGAAGTTGCCTCATAGACCTCGCGCACGACGTGCGGCGCGGTGGGGCCACCGCGCCCTACCGGGGTTTTGGTAGGGCGGGCTGGCTCAGCCCGCCGTCCGTTGCGATTTATGAGATCACTTGTGGCGGTCGGGGCGGCAACTTTCAAAGGTTGCCGTTGTTTAACCGGTGGGATTAGATTCGTGGCTGTGTGGAATCGTGCCAGTTCATGGAGTGTACCGGTGGCGCTGGCCATCGTGGCGCTGTTCTGCGCGCTGTTGTCGGGCTATCACGTTGCTTCCTATGATGGAGTGGACGAAAACGGTTACCTGGTGACAGCGAAGGGACTGGCAACGAGGGGCGACTCGGGAAAAGTGTTGGCGGACCCCAACGAATTCGTCAGCGCCAACTACGTGCTGGCGGACAACGGGAATTATTACGGGAAGTACCCACTCGGCTATCCATTCTTGTGCGCCCTGGCCTACAAACTCGACGGGCCGCCGGCTGTCTTCCTGGTGAACCCGATCCTCGCCGCCCTCGCGGTGCTGGGAACTTTTTTTCTGGGCCGCGCCATGATTGGCGCGTTTGCGGGCGCCCTCGCGGCGATCCTCCTCGCGACGAATCCGTTGCACGCCTATTTCGGCCTCTCCGCACTAAGTCACTCCGGGTCGATCTGTTTTGCGGTTTGGGGAATGTTTTTCTTGTGGCGATGGACCCAGTCGGGCGGGAAGTGGAACGCGTTGCTGACAGGCGCGTTGTCGGCGTACGCAAGCACGGTGCGCTACACGGACGGTTTATTGCTCCTGCCGATTGCGGGCATGGTGTTGTGGCGATTGTTCGCGGCGGAAGTGCCCGCCGACCAACGGCCGGCCACACGGAGGAAAGTCGTCGGGAACGTTGCCCTGATCGTGGTGGCAGCGGTCGTCGCCGTGACGCCGTTGCTGATCCATCATTGGCAAGCGTTCGGCGCGCCGTGGGTGACAGGCTATTCGTTGTGCGGCGAGTCAACGGGTTTCGGCTGGAGGTTTTTCAAGGAAAACTGGTGGTTGATGCTGACCCGCATGGATACGGGCGGGTTGATCCTGTTGTTCCCGCTGGGACTGGTGGGTTTGGCCTACCTGGCCACGCACGATGCGAAGCGCGGACTGTTGCTCGGACTGTGGGCGGTGCCGGGCCTGTTGGTCTACAGCGCCTATTACTGGGCGCCACAAGGTGAGGGACCGGGGTACGTGCGTTTTTTTGTCAGTGTGTTTCCGCCGCTGATCCTGAGCGCGCTCACGCTGTTGTGTTTCGCGGTGCGGGCGCGGCCGTGGTGGTGGGAGGTGGGACTGGGCGTGTTTGTGGCCGTGGTGGCGACGGCGAATCTGCGCGAAGCAACGCGCCAGCTTGACCGCCAGATGAGCCGCCTGCTGTTCGCGAAGGAAACCGCCGATCGAGTGCGGGAAAAACTGAAGGATGGCACGGTGATCC
>JBGOTY010000268.1:0-5351 GCA_041476745.1 Verrucomicrobiia bacterium
CCTATGATGGCCGCCGCGAGCTGGAACTTCACAATGTCCAGAACCTGCTTTGGCATCAAGGACTCGCCGAGGGCTACGCGACCAATTTCCCCAACCAGCGCCTCTACATCATCAGCCGCTCGGGATTTGCCGGCGACCAACGCTACGGCGCGGCCCACTGGAGCAACGACGTCGGCGCCGACTGGCCGACCCTCGCCGCCCACCCCAATGCCCTCTGCAACTACAGTCTCTCCGGCCTCAGTTACTTCGGGAGCGACATTGGCGGCTTTACCGGCATCCCGACTGACGAACTGTATGTGCGCTGGTTCGAGTTCGGCGCGTTCTGCCCGGTCTTTCGCGCGCATGGTAAAGTGAAAGAGGGCAAGCCCATCACGCCTTACGAGTTCGGCGACACCGTCCGCGACATCTGCCGCAACATGCTGAAGCTGCGCTACCGCCTGCTCCCCTATCTCTACACGGCCGCCCGTGAAACCACCGACACGGGCCTCCCGATCTGCCGCCCGTTGCCGCTCGCGTATCCCGGTGATACGAATGGACAGAACGACGGAAGCGAGTTCCTCTTCGGCCCGAACATCCTCGTCGCACCCGTCACGACCGAGGGCGCGACCGCTCGTAGTGTCTACCTTCCCCAGGGGAATTGGATCGACTTTTGGCGTGGCCAGGTTCTGACGGGTTCCGTCACCACGAACTGGCCCGCGCCGCTCGCGCAGGTTCCCCTGTTCTTCCGCGACAACTCCATCACGCCTCTGGGTCCGGATGTCGCCTCGAGTCAGTTCGATGACGGTTCGCAACGCGGCCTGCGTGTCTACTGCAGTTCCGTTGCCGACAATAATCTTTACGACGACGACGGCGCGTCCAATGGCTATCGTAAGAACGAGTTCGCCATCACCAGGTTCCATGCGACATCGTCGCGTACCAACGTCTCCATCAACATCGGCGGCACCGTCGGCACCTACACCGGACAACCGAAGCAGCGTGCGTGGAACGTCGAACTCTTCTGCACCAATCCCGTCACCAGCGTCACCGCCGATGGCGCCACTCTCAAGAAGCTCACCAACAACGCCGCGCTGACGACTGCCAAATCCGGCTACTTCCTCGATGGCCCCGAAAAGCTCCTGCGCATCAAACTCCCGTCCGCGGCGATCACGCGCCCGCACAAAGTCTCTGTTCACCTGGCCAATTGAACCGCCCGCCCCGAATCCATTTCGGACTTCCGTGGTGAACGGGCGTCCCACCCGTTGGAGTTGGTAAGGTCTAGCACAACTCCGAAGCCGAATCCCTCTCAACAAGCCCATCGGCAATCTCCTCTCGCCTCCGGGGGAGCGGAATAAGGTGAGGGGATTCGAAGGCTTCGCAACATTGGTTTCGACTCCAAACGAACCCGAATTGAAAAACCTGCCCCAAAGCTATAAGTGTCTATCATTGGGACAGATGCCCCGAAAAGTATGCAACATAAATTCGGGTTCGTTTCGCAGAAACACATGTTTTCAAGGCCCTTACTTCCCGTAAGGGACGCAGTCGCGCCGACCTGTCGCGTCGTAGCCTTGGCGAAGACGGAAGCTTTAGCGAAGGCGGATCGCCCCTCCAAATAAACGCACCCCTACTTGGCCTTCGTAGCGTCCTCGCGAAGTAGGCTGTCAAAAAACCGCACCGATTATACCCCTCCCACCACACCGTGTCCAGCAGAATTATCGCTTCACGATATACGGTCGGTTGTCGCGTTCGTTCGTGTAGCTGCGCCTCTGTGAAGCATGAGATTCCAACTCCGCCACCCGATTCCTCAATCTGCCATCCTGAGCTTGACGAAGGATCTCTGTCGTTGTCGTGCTTCCTTGACGATGACGCTCCCATCGCAGTCGAGGGCTCGGACTGGTTGAGAGTGTCGTGTATGATAAATTCATCGCGTGTGATGGAAAATCAATTCAGAATTGAGGACCAGCGAAGAGCAGCCCTCACAGAATCGGAAAAGAAGAAGATTCTTGGAATCGATCCTTCGTTTCAAGAAATCACCAAGGCGACCTATTTTGACAATTACGATTTGCCGTGCCCGATAAAAGTTGAGGTGGAAACAAAGGAGAATACATCCAGGGTAGTAGTACTGAGAAAGACCCGGCACGGAAACGTCGAGGTGGAAGCGAGGATGTTCCGGGCCTTGAAGGAATATGGGTTACCGGTTCCTGAAATATTATCGGGCCCATTTCGAAACGGAAGTGTGTACATAACGCAAGGTATGAAAGCCAACGAATTATGCCACAACAGCTACTCCAATTTGGGGTCCCAACCAATCACTGTGGGGGCATTTCGTAAATCAGATTTCCACGTGACCCGTGAGATATTTGTTCCGGACTCTATGCCAACAAGGTCAATAAGTGGAAAAGGGGGCTTTTGTGGCAGGAGGATAAACTTCTTCTGAACAGTGGAGTTCAATATGAGCGTAACTTCGCCCCCAGTAATCTCGAACGCAGGTGCAGAATTATCCGACCCGGGTTTTATATTGTTCGCAGACAGTGAACATTTGTCCAGCGAAGCCAGTGTCTCCCCTACGGTTTTCGGTGTAGGCAAAAAGAAAGCCATTGAGGAGTCCCAAGTGAAGTTTATAAAGCATTCGCTGCCGGCGAGCGCTTCAATGGTCTCGGAGGTGAAAGACAGATCGGCCCTGTTAATTGGATGCCATCGTTGGCTGAATATCAGGCTCGATACGAATCTTCTGCTCCTATCAATTCGGTTTAGATCAAATCCACTAACCACCGAGAAATGGGCAGAGGCGGTTGCAGTCAAAACCGGGTGTTTCAGGGGGTTAATTTCAGCTATACGCGTCTCCTGCAATTGTCCGATTCGATGGCTGCATACCACGACAAGAGGTAGGATTATGGCTGCTACTAGCGCGAACAACTCAATTCTGTGCTCCCTCTGCTTTTTGACGGCTTCTGTTATCTGCTTTCCAAGCGTCAGCAAGTACGCCATTGCAACGACTACCTCAATCAGACTTCCGCACAACTCAGTCCAAAACACGAAGTTATTCAAATGAATTTCGGAGTTCCAGAAATATGCAAACATTTTTTATACTTCTTCAGGCGATGTTGCTTTGTTTGGCATTTTACCTATCCATGTTGAAAACATGGTAGGTGATTGAACGATCCTTCTCACCCACCACGAACACAATCGCGTTTGTCTGAGGCACAGGCAGATAAAAAGTTTTTACTCCGCGAACGTGCTCAAAACGCTTTCCGTCAATAGTCAATACGTTCACTCCACCCAGGTGGGGAAATATCAACGAGGTGAGCGGGTACTCCGTTTTACTGACAATCCTTTTCGACCAGTCATTGGTTTGAGAGTACCCCACCGCGAGAGTACCCATTAAAAAGACGGCCACAAGGATTGAACGCATGCGGTCAGTCCTGCGTATTCGCATATTTACAGTCATCGTCCATTGCGCAGACAGTTCGTGACGAAATCACTGGCCCCATTTTAAGCCGTTGTGTAATCCATTTCAAGGTCATGGTTGTTTCGCTGTGAAGGCGCCGGGCCATCTCCCCTTTCTCACGGTCACCTCTGCATCGCCAGATTACCGCTGTGTTCGCCTTCCTAGCGGGCCGCACCTGCCACCTCCGCCTTCCACCCCACTTCGTGTTCTTCGTGTCTGCTTCGTGCAATTCGTGGACTCACCCGCGTTGCTTGACGCTCACGGAGCGTTGTAGTAGCCTGCGCCGCGAATCATCATGAGTCTGCACAAGAAACTTGCCATCGCCCTGCTCAGTGTAGTGGCGTTCGCCTTCGTTATGCCAGTGAACGCTCCTGCGTCCTTGATCTGGCGCAAGGGCGAAGGCTGGACCTGGGAGCATGAGGGCGTCACCACCGGGACAAATCCCGCCGACCAGCTCAAGATCGCGCAAGGCCTGCACGCCAAGAAGCAGTACCGCAATGCGATCGACGCGTATCGCCGCGTCATCCGCCGCTGGCCCTTGTCGTCCTCGGCGCAGGACGCGCGGCTCGGCGAGGCGGAATGCCTCGGCGCCATCGGCTATCACTACAAGGCGTTTCAGGAATATCAGGAGTTGATCAAGAAGCACCCCAATACACCGCACTTCGATACCGTGCTGCAACAGCAATTCGAAATCGGCAACCTGTTTCTCGCGGGCGAACGCCAAAAGGCCTGGGGCATCCGCTGGCTGCCCTCCCTCGATCGCGCGGTGGAGGTGTACGAACAAGTGGTGAAGAATGGCCCGTACAGCCCCGTCGCGCCCGAGTCGCAGTTCCGCATCGGGCTGGCGTACGAGAAGCAGCGTGACTACCTCGCCGCCGTTCACGCGTACGAGAAACTAATGGAACGCTATCCGAAACTCCCCCTCGCCGAGGGAGCCCAGTTCCAGATCGGCTGGGAGTACAAGAAGGAGTCGGCGCGCGCCGAATACGACCAGAACGCCGCGAACCAGGCGATTGCCGCTTATACTGATTTCCTGCTCCGCTACCCGAAAAGCGACAAAGTTGCGCTCGCGGAGCAATACCTGACCGGGCTGAAGGGCGAGCAAGCCCGGGGATTGTTCCACATCGGTCAGTTCTACGAGAAGAACGGCCACTATAAGTCGGCGCTCATCTACTACAACGACGTCATCGAAAAGAACCCCGAGTCCAACTGGGCCACGCAGGCAAAGGACAAAGTCGCCAGGCTCACGCCCCTTGCCGCGGAGAAGACCGCCACGCCATGAGTCGTCGCGCTTCGGCAGGCAGTCGCAACCGCGTTGTCAGCGCCATGCTCGCTGGGCAACTCTCACTGATCTGTCTCCTGGCATTTGGCTGCGCCGGTTATCATGTCGGTCCCGTGACGAAGCGGAATTTCCAGTCCATCGCCGTCCCGATGTTCCGCAACACCACTCTCCATCCCCAACTCGAAGCGCAGATCAGTAACGCCATCATCCAGCGGCTCCAACAGGATGGTTCCCTGCGCATCGAATCCGAGCCGCGTGCCGACGTGGTGCTGAAGGGTTCCATCACCAGGTACAGCCGCCAGTCCTTACGCTCCCTGCGCACGGACACGAGAGCACCTCGCGAATACGAGATTACCGTCACCGTGCGCGTCGAAGCCACGGACCGTCGCACGGGCGAGACTGTCTTGAAATCCACCGAAGTGGAAGGCAAGTCCGACGTCTTTATCAGTGAAGATCAGCAAAGCGCGGAAGAACAGGCCTTGCCGCTGATCGCCGATGACATTGGCAAGCGAGTCGCCGGACTGTTGGTGGAGAGCTGGCAGTGAACAGCCGCAACGTCGAATGTTGAACGCTAACGCCGTCCTACGCCGCTGCAGCCTTCAGCCGGGCGGAAAGCCGCGACTTCTTGCGCGAAGCATTGTTGCG
>JBGOTY010000269.1:0-5337 GCA_041476745.1 Verrucomicrobiia bacterium
CTACTTCTTCAAGGCTTCCGCCCGCGTCGTGATGGACACTTTCATGTCCACCTTTTCGTTTGGATTATCGTTACTGTCGCGCGGAACAGCCACGATCTTGTCGGCGACATCCATGCCGGCAACCACGTTTCCGAATACCGTGTAGTCGCCGTTGAGGAAATTGTTGTCCTTGACGTTGACGAAAAACTGGCTGCCGCTGGAGCGTTTTTCCGGATTGGACGGACCACCGGTACGCGCCGTGGCCACCGTGCCGCGTTTGTGGTCGCGCTTGATCTCCGCCTCGACCGTGTAGCCGGGCCCGCCCGTGCCGTGCGTGCCGCGGTCCCCGCTCTTGCTGTTGGGATCGCCGCCCTGGATCATGAAGCCGGGGATCACGCGATGAAATGTCGTGCCGTTGTAATAACCATCCTTCGCGAGCTTGATGAAATTGGCCACCGTCTTCGGCGCATCTTTGTCGTAAAACTCGATCACCATCTTGCCAAACTTCGTTTCGACCACTGCCACCTGATCCGTATCCGCCGCCATGAGGGTTGTTCCTTTCAGTAGAAATACCGCTGCCATCAAACCGATCCATCCAATCATTCTCCGCATACTCTCAAGACCTCCGCCGTTTCCTTGTTCCAGTTGAGCTTGGCGCCCGCCGTTGCGAACTCGCGCCGAACATACCCAAGTACCAGGGGTTTGCCAAGCCGCAACGAATGCACCGCGCTGGTCACCTGCCCCACCTCGCGCCCGTCGACGAGAAGCTTGTCACCTTGGGCGGGAACGCTCTCTCCCGCGATGACCATCTGCACCAGCCGGCGATTCACGTGTCCGTACGTCTTGATGCGCGCGATGGTCTCTTGTCCAATGTAACAGCCTTTGTCATAGCTGATCGCCCGCGCTTCGAGACCGGCCTCGTTCGGAATCGTGTTTTCATCCATGTCCACGCCCCACTTCGGCACCGCCGCCTCGATACGCAGCACTTCCAATGCTTCCGCCGTGATTGTGCTCGTCATGGGGTTGTCACTGATCACACCCCAGCCGAGTGGGTGCTGGAAGGTCACGGCCTGCGCCGGCACTTCACCAACCTCGTCGCCAACCACGAGCCACTCGCCCATTGAGGCACCCACGTCTTCAATGGTCACGTCTTCCGTGATGATGAACTTCTCCAAGGATGGCGCGAGCCCGGGATTCACCTCCAGTAGAAATGCGTCGGCCAAGCAGATAACCTGTCCCTCCCCGCGCATCTTGCCCTTCGCATTCAAAAACGCGGCATAACAGCTATCACCGACCCCGAGCCGTTGGATGTCGTTCGTGCATTGACCCTGGAGAAAATCGACGCGATCCGCGCCGGACACGCGCAACCGATTTCGTGTCGCCGACAAATCGGCTATTCGGGGTTCGTTGTTCATTTGTCGAATCCTATCTGCGCTATTCGCTCTTGGCAAATGAATCGCCAACGGCTGTCGGCGATTGTCGATTGTCCATCCCAATCCACATCACCGGGCGTTTGTTTGCGTCTTCGTCTGTTGCAAAGCTTCGAGGCCACGGCGGAACTTCTCCGAACCGGGCTCCAGTGCCACCGCTCTCTCAAGGTGCGAGATCGCCTCATCAGGTTTGCCTTCGTTGGCGAGAAGGACACCGACGGCGTAATGGGCATTGGCGTTTTCGGGCCGGAGGCGCAGGGTTTGCAGGAACTCGTTGATTGCCTGTTGGGTTCGGCCCGTTCTGGCGAAGAGCACACCCAGCACATAGTGCGCTTCCACAAAGTCAGGTTTCAAGTGTACGACCTGCTCGTATTCCCCGATCGCGTCCTGGATCCGTCCCACTCGCGCGAGAGCGGTTGCCAGATTGTAATGAGCATCGGCGGACTTGGCATCGATTCGCACCACCTGCTCCAAGCGGTCGACCGCCTCGTTGACCACGCCCAGTTGGAGGAGGGCAAACGCGAGATTGTTGAGGGCCGCTTCATGGTCAGGCTTGAGTTGAATCGCCCGTTCGTACTGTTCGACCGCGTCCTCGAGTCGGTTTGTCCGCAGATAGACATTTCCCAAATTGTAGTACGCTGACCAACATCGAGGATTCAACGCCACTTCTTCCCCGTACAATGTCTCCTGGCTTCGGAATGCTTCACAGTGGTGCCAACTCCAGACGCAAAGAACGGTTACGACGATGGCGGCGGCACATGTACCCAGTGCTCTTTCCCGAACCAGATGAGTGCCGCAGGCAACCACCAGCGCGATGAGACCAATACTGGCCAGATACTGCCAATGATCCATCACAAAGGAATCGTGCATGAAGCCCACAGAAATAAAACCAAGAACGGGTGCCAGCATAAGTGTAAAAAACAGTACGGCCGCCAAGGGGGCCTTCCCCAGCCGCGCGCGGTAGAACCAGAGCGCCAAGGTTGCGCCAAGGGCGCCCAAGGGATAAAGATACTGCCACCAGGCCGAGGTGTTGATTTGCCATAGTGGGTAGATGATCATGACCGGGTGCGGCCAGATAATCTTTCCGGCGTAGAACCAGAGAGCCCGACCTGCCAAAAGAAAGCGCTGTATCAGTGACGGGTGCCATTCGGGAGATTGTGTATTTGAAAAAGCGGCTTCGAAGTGCATCGTTAGGATCCCCATCAGGGTGCCTAAAAGAAAGAACGGTACCAGGGACGCAAGATCTTCTCGGGTGATTTTTTCACGTTTCCACCAGAGCACCACCAAGAGAACCGCTGGCAGAGGAACGACAGCGCTTTTGCCCAGCAGCGCACACAAATAGAGCGCGATGGCCAGACCGTAGAACCACCACCGACGCGCCGGGCAACGCAAGAAACGCAGGTAAGCAAGGAATGCCAGCAAGAAAAGGAATCCGGAAAGAACATTCTTACGTTCCGTAATCCAGGCCACCGATTCCACCTGGACTGGATGGACAGCGAATATCAATGCCGCCAGCCATGCGCCGGGAACAGACAGTCGGCTCAGCAATAGGCCTACCAGGATCGCGTTCGCCGTGTGCAAGAGTACATTGATCATGTGATAGCCGAGTGGATGGAGTCCCCACACATGGTACTCCATCCAGAACGTGGTAAAAGTCAGGGGATAATACTGGAGTGGGGTATCCCGCCACTGCGCCGTCCAGAGAGCTTGCAGGCCCGCGCTCGTATGGAGCAGTTGATTATCAACTACGTCCTGAAAATCGTCCCAGACAAATCCATTGTGCAATGTCGGGCTGTAGGTGATGAATGTGATGAGGATGATCAATCCCACCCAGATGTACGCCGGAGTTTCTCGGCCGACATAAAGAGGTTTTTTCAACGAAGATGTTTTGTCCATGCCGATGCGCTTTCAGTCGTTTGACGGCTTTGACGGCATTGGTAAATCCTAATCAAATCGCCACCTTCTGGCAAACCAATCAACGCATGGCGCCCTGAATCCGGGCGGTGGCTGAAATCGACGAGCCTTCGCAGCGGGTCCACGAATTGCACGGAGCAGACACGAAGTGGGGTGGAAGACGGAGGCGGCGTTCTCCTTCGTTAGAGCTTGCTCCTTCGCGAGGCCGCTACGGCGGACAAGACGGAGAGCAAGCCCGCCTGATTATCGCTAATTGATATTTTTTACTAGACACGGTGCGACAGGCTGGGTATAGTCCACCCAGTTCTTTGACATGGGGAGAATCCGCCGTCGCCAAGGCTATGGCGGACAACGGCGGGGCGTTCTTTGTCAGGGCAGGAGGAGAACGCAAAAACATGTATTCTGCGAAACGAACCCATTTTGATCCTGTTGGTTTTTGAGCGTATCCATCGTAATGAAAGCGACTTAGAGCGCGGATGTGGGATTTTTTAAATGGGTTCGTTTTCGGAAAACGAACCCACTTTTGGAGCGTCGCGACGGTAACGTCGCTCCCACGTTCAACCCCGAAATGGATTCGGGCAGGCGAGAGCGGAGGAGGAGAAAGGTCCGAATCTGGTCGTCACTTGCCGAGTTGCCACAGAATTGCTAACCTGTGCGCTGTGAGTGGGCAGCCGCAACCCGAGATAACGCCGAAACCGATTGATCTGACCAGTGACGATTACTTTATGGGCGAAGCGCTACGACTGGCGCGGATGGCCTACGACACGGATGAAGTGCCCGTCGGCGCGGTCATCGTCCGCGACCTCAAAATCATCGCCCGCGCTCACAATCAGGTGGAATTGCTCAAGGACGCCACCGCGCACGCGGAGATTCTCGCCATCACGCAGGCCGCCCATGCCCTCGGGGACTGGCGGCTGGAAGGTTGCACACTCTTCGTCACGAAGGAACCCTGTCCCATGTGTGCCGGCGCCCTCATGCTCTCGCGCCTGAAACGCCTCGTGTTTGGCGTCCGCGACGATCGCGCGGGTGGTGCGGGTTCCGTTTTTCCGATTACCTCAGCCAAGGGGCTGAACCACGTTGTCGAGGTGGCGGCGGGTGTCAAAGAAGCCGAGGCCCGCGATCTGTTGCAAAGTTTTTTCCGCGCGCGCCGCCCGGCGAGCTAATTCAGCCCGGTGTTCTTCGGCAAAAACGGCTGCAATTTCCTCCATCGCTGGTCCTTGCCGACAAACGCCTCCCACATGGCATTTGGGGCCGATTCTTCCATCATCGCTGTGTGCGGCCGGCACACCAGCCACGAGCCCTCGCTCAATTCCCGCTCGAGTTGTCCCCCGCTCCAGCCCGCGTGGCCGGCAAACGCCCGCACCCACTCGCGCTTGGGCAGCTCGATAAGTTCTTGCGGGTTGGCCACGATCTGGCAGCGCAACTGTTCGTCGTTCTTCCCGCGCTGGAACCGGGCGAACAACAGCGCGGTCGTTTTGACCGGCCCACCCTGAAACACCGGAAGCTGTCGCAACACCTCCGGCAGGTCGGGGGACAGCGCCACCTCGCCGAGTTTCTTGTCGAGCGGACGGTTCATCACCAATCCGAGCGTGCCGTCGGGACCGTGCTCGGCAATGTACACCAGCGCCTGATGAAAATTCGGGTCGAGCAGGTCTCGCGAGGCTGCCAGCACCAACCCCGCCAACGATTCACCTTCTGGAATCTCAAACCCCATGCGCCACTCTCACCACTTCCCCGCATCGCGCGCGTGCTTGACGAGCCCGCCGCGGAACGGCGGGAAACCCGTGCCGAAAATCATGCCCACATCGATGTCGTCCTCGGAAGCCACCACCCCTTCGCGGAGGCAGCGCTTCGCTTCGTTGATCATCACGCCCAGCAATCGCGCCTGAATCTCCGCGGGACCGAGCGCCTTCCCGCCCGGCAACTTCAATCCCGAGTTCAGCCGTTCTCTCTTTCCTTTGTAGATGTAGAACCCCGCCCCGCTCTTCCGTCCCTTCAACCCTCGCTCATAAAC
>JBGOTY010000270.1:0-5332 GCA_041476745.1 Verrucomicrobiia bacterium
CCTGCAGCACCGTGTAATCGTCAAAGCGGTCGTTATCGATCATCAATACCGCCGCTTTGCGACCGGCGGCGGGGTCCGGCGCGCCCGCGCACTGCATCCAGGTCCGCAGCACCGACTCGCCGCCTCCATTCGGGCTGAACGCGACCGCCAACAGTTGCTCCATCTGCTTGAGCCGCGAAATGTCCTCGATGTGCCGCAACGCTTCGTCGCAGACCTGAAACACGTCGAGCACCACGTTGTCCGACCGCGTATAGATGTCCGCCCGCACGATGTTCAACCCGGTCGCCGCGAACGCCCCGGCAATCCGGGCCAGTAATCCCGGACGGTCCCACGCGCATACGACCACTTCGGAAAAGCCTCGATCAGGGAAGTGCCGCCAGTGCATGACGGGTGGTGCGAGGAGCACATCGCCGCGCGTGAGACCGTCGACAAATTGATGAATGATTCCCAGGTGCCACCGCAACGCCGCGCTATCCACCCGCGGCCAGTACCGCAACGGCATGCTGGCAAAATGCAATTCGAGTTCTTCCGACCGGATCCCCAGGTCGGCGTTCACTGTCAACTCGTACAGCCGGCCCCGATGCGTCTCGAAGATTTGCTGCACGGTCTTCGAACTTCGATTGAGATGCGACCCCACCACCGCCGGCGCACCCGAAGGCGACGTATTCCCATCGCCCGTAGTTGACGCAGACGTTTCCATCCTCATACCCCTAGCAACGCCCGTGCTGGAATCAACGAAATCTTCTTGCTCGGGTGTGGATTCCAGAGATGCAAGGCGCTTAAACCATTGCAAATGCAGGAGAATCTCGCCACCTCGACCAAGCCCCACGGAGCGCCAGGAAATTTCCGGAGACGACCCGCAGTTGGTACTCCCTGTCGCCATTTATCCATGCTGGTCAGTTTACAAGTCGCTGAACGCGGCGCAGTCGCGTCGGAGCCAGGGCGAAGACGGACCGAACTTGTAGTCGTCTCCATGTGGTTGTTGCAGGCCGCGTCCGCTTCCTCCAGTCTGTCATGCTGAGCTTGTCGAGCCGAGTCGGACGAGACGCCGCCGTTGTTTGCGGCAACCATCTCTGTCGTTCGCCGTCTCCCGCAGAATTTGCCGGCGGAGCGTTGCCTTCTTTCTCCAGCCTCTTTACGCCTCAAATGAGGGTCAAAACCTGTGCTCACAGCCCTAAAACCCCCTCCCGGTGGGTTCGTTTTCCAAAACGAACCCACCGATTTCTCTCGGAGATTTTCGTCGCAACCAATGTATTCACAGTCGCTTCCACCAAAAAATCCGCCAAAAAACGGTGGGTTCGTTTAGCAAAAACATATATGGGCCCCTCGGCCTTCCATTGGTAGGGACGTGCTGCCGCGCGTCCTTGTGAACCACGCGCTGAACACTGGCTCGCAATTTCGCCCGACCAAATCCGGCACCTCGTCCTCATAACGTATTCCAGTTTCGATAGATAAGGGGGGTATTCGTTTCGCAGAATGCATGTTTGCGGGCCCAATAGTGGCGCGGGCGTCCCGCCCGTGGTCTCCCGCCTTCGAGTTGAACAGGCGTCTCGCCTGTTGCCTTCCGCCCCTGTAGCCACGGCGCGTGCCTGGCCTTCGTAGCCTTGGCGAAGCAGGCTCGCCGTGCTGCCCCCGAACTGTAGGTTTCGTGACACCCTGCCTCGCCCGTTGTAGCGGCGCTTCTGTGAAGCGCCGAATAGCAGTGGACGGATCCAACTCACCATCGAGATTCCAGCCCCCTGAAAGTTGGGCGTTGCATGTTGGAGCGCCTGCCCCGAATCCTTTTCGGGGTTCATTTGTTTCCAGTTCCCCCGACTATACCCGCCTCAGCAGACCGTGTCCAGTAAAATAATCGATTAGCGATAGACCGGCAGAATCCCCCTCCGCCCTCGCCGAGAGCTCTCTTAACAGGCAGCGCGGCCGCAGCGAGGTGCGCGGTTCCGAGAAAGGCTTAACACATCGACAGGAGTTGTGTTAAGAATGCGGTGTGAAATACAAGGCGGGGATAAACACCATTCAGAAAGCGGACATGCCGCTGCATGATTGGTACCGGTTTGTCCTGTCCTACCCGCCACACTTGGTGCGCCAGTACATTGATCGATTCGGGTTTCGCGGGCGGGATTTGGTGTGCGACCCGTTTTGTGGAACGGGCACGACCTTGGTCGAAGCAAAGAAGCAAGGTGTTCCTAGCGTGGGGTGCGATGCCCACCCGTTTGCGGTTCTGGTTTCCCGCGTCAAAACAAACTGGACATTGGATACCGATCTTCTGTCATCCCTCCTCCGTCGAATCCTTACCAAGGCCGAAGAGCAAATGATTCGGGACAATTTACCTCCGCTCTCTTTCTACACTTTGCTGGTAAGAGAAGACGGGCCTCATCAAAAAAACGGCCATCGACTGAGTGAGGACGAAAAAAAGATTTTGCCAACCGGGTTTCTCAGTGAGCGCCCGCTCCGTCGGCTGCTGATTCTTCGCGATGAGATCGAAGGACACACAGAGGATCACCCGCAAGAGATTCGTGACTTCTTCCTTCTCGCGATGGCTCATGTAATCGCCAACGGCGCGGGAAACTTCGCTTTTGGGCCGGAGATTTATCGCACCAAAGCCAAACCTGATTTCGACGTTCTTGAGCACTTTGCGTCACACGTCAACGTAATGATTCTGGAGATGGAGCGGGCACAGATGGATGGGCACGACAAGGTGCAAGCCCGGGCGCTTTTTGATGACGCACGCCGTCTTGATCACATCCCATCGGGCATCGCAGGGGTCATCACCTCCCCGCCATACCCGAACGAAAAGGACTATACTCGCACCACCCGCGTCGAATCACTTTTGCTCGGTCTTCTAAAGAACCGGGAACAACTTCGATTCGTCAAGGAGTCGCTGCTGCGCTCCAATACGCGTAACGTCTTCATTGCGGACAATGACGGCGACGAGGTTGCGGAATTTGAGACAATTCAGGCAGTCTGCCAGAAGATCGAAAGACGAAGGATTGAACTTGGAAAGACAAGCGGGTTTGAGAAGCTATATCATAAGGTCGTCGCGCATTACTTTGGCGGAATGCGCCGCCATTTTCGAGCGTTGCGTCCAAAACTAAAGCCGAAAGCCCATTTAGCGTATGTGCTCGGCGATCAATTGTCTTTCCTCATGGTGCCGATCGCCACAGCTGAGTTGCTGGGCCAAGTCGCTAAAGCGGAAGGCTTCAAGGTCGTGAGTCGGGAACTTTGGCGAGAACGCACCGGAACGAAAGTCCGAAACTCTGAAACCAACCAACGAACTGTAAAAATCCGTGAGGAAATCCTTATCTTGCAGAAAGCATGACAATGAAATCTACACGAGAAGAACTCGCGCACAATCGCAATGAAGTAATCGAAATCGTTTTCCGAAAAAATTACCGAAAAGGCGCGCGCGAAGTCCCATTTACAATGGACGACGTTCGTCAGGCAATTGCACAAGTTGCCAAGAAGCGCGTTGGCTACAAGGAAAACAACGTTGCGGACGTTCGATATCAATACAGTTCAGGCCGGAGTTCTTTACCGAAGTCGATCGACACACTTGGCCCTTGGATGATCGTCGGCAGGGGTAAAGCCAAGTATGCCTTCGCCAAACTCTCCGAGTCGCCAATCGTTGAGATTCAGACCGACCTGTACACGATCTCACTACCCGACGCGACACCCGAGATTGTCTTGGAGTACGCGGGTGGCGATGAACAAGGAATTCTTGCCAAGCTTCGATACAATCGGATGCTCGACATTTTCTTGAGCATTACCTGTTACCACCTGCAGAACCATTTGCGGACATCGATAAAGGACAAAGGCCAGGTCGAGATCGACGATTTGTACGTGGGGCTGAATTCAGGCGGCAAACAATTCGTTGTGCCCATCGAGGCCAAGAGCGCGAAAGATCATCTTTCGAAAACACAAATCATGCAAGGCATCGATTTCGCCCGTGACCGTTATCCCAAGCTAATTCTGAAACCGGTCGGAATTCAGGAAATGAAGGATGGATCGCTGGTGTTGATTGAATTCACACCGGGATCGCATCCTGACAAAATCAAGATTGCTGAAATGCGCCGCTACAAGCTCGTTCCGATGTCAGAAGTACCATTGAATGAACTGCAGTCACGCGAGTGACACTCCTTTTCTTCAAGGTGCCAAATTGGTATCTTAAAGAGCGGCACTCTTCCCGCGTGAGTTGCGACTTGAAGTCGGCGGGAAAAGCCCTACCTCAGCACCGGCGCAATCAACAACCCGATCCCGTACGTCACTAGCGCTTCGCCCACGCCGACCACGGAAGTGGCGTCAGCCCCGAATTCATGACGGATTTACCTTTTGCCACAAAGCTTTCCAGCAGCAACAATCCGGTAGCACATGCTGCGTGTTCTTCGTGTCTCCTTCGTGCGATTCGTGGTGAATTCAACCTTGTTTGCCTCCACTATCAGGAGTAGGCTTGACAGTTCGTTATGATGACGATTTCGGGAATGACCAAGGCCTTTGGGGCGCACGTACTCTTTGAGGACGCGTCCCTGCAGGTCAACCGTGGCGACCGCATCGGGCTGGTCGGGCCGAACGGCGCGGGCAAGTCCACCTTGTTCTCGCTCGTCCTCGGCTACGACACGCCGGACGAGGGCGAGGTGACCATCGAACGCAACGGGACGATGGGCCATTTGCCGCAGGAGACCGCGCCGGTGGGGGAGGAGACGGTGCTGGAATTGGCCACGGCCATCACGCCCGAGATCGCGGAATTGCAGCGGCGGCTGAAAGCGTTCGAAGCCGGTCACGACACCGAGTCGCACGATTTTCACGAGGTGCAGGCCCGCTTCGACGAACTCGGCGGTTATCAACTCGAACCCCAGGCCAAGACGATCCTGCGCGGTCTGGCGTTCCGCGAACGCGATTTTGATCGACCCTTGAAAGCGATGAGCGGCGGCTGGGTCATGCGCGCGTATCTCGCGCGGTTGCTCGTGCAACAGCCCGACCTGTTGCTGCTCGACGAACCGACGAACCATCTCGACCTTGAAGCGTTGCAGTGGTTCCAGGAATACCTGAAAACCTATCCGGGCGGCGTGTTGCTGATTTCCCATGACCGCGAATTCCTGAACCAGCTGGTCGGCAGCATCGTGGAGATTCGCCAGAGCCAGTTGCTCCGCTATCGCGGCAACTACGACGAGTATCTCGTGCAGCGCGAGGCGCAATCGGAGCAACTGCTGGCGGCCTACAAGAACCAGCAGCGCGACATCCAGCGCTTGCAGGAGTTCGCCGATCGTTTCCGCGCGAAGGCCAGCAAGGCGTCGCAGGCGCAGGCGAAACTCAAGCAGATCGAGCGCATGGACAA
>JBGOTY010000271.1:0-5236 GCA_041476745.1 Verrucomicrobiia bacterium
CGCGGCCTCGATGACAACACGGGCGGCCTTGGCGACAAGGTCATCGTAGATGCCCTTTTGGATTTCCTTGTTGAGCAGCGTGTTGTTGGTCGTCAACGCGTCGAATGACGAGTTCCATAACTTGGTCGCCTCATCGATGTCGCCCGTGTCAAGCCACAGCCGCGTCCCCGCGTCTCGTACTTTGCGCCACTCGGGATCGTCTTTCGCCGTCACGGCGGGCTTGCCGAATTTGTGGGCAAATCCTTCCCGAATGAATTCATGCACTCGAATATCCAAATTCATCATGGCCAATTCCTCCATAGTAAAACCGCCATTGCCACCCGTTTCACGTATTTGTCCTCGGAATTCGCGCGCACGTCAAGCCGCGACCGGCCGCAGATGAGGGGTACCCGGAGGGGGACGGGTCGCGCCACTCTCACGCATCTCGTCATACCTCCAATAAAGGACGTCAGAAGTTCGTGATTCGTCCAATCGCTTCCGCCTTTACCCACCCTTGCTGGCCGTCGGCGCGCCCCACAAAAAGCCATTGGCCCCGATCTTCCCGGATGGCCACCTGCGTGCCCTCCGCGAGCCGGAAATGGACCGTCGAGTCAGACAGCGGGGCGAAGCGTGCCTCCGTCTCCCCCGCCACAACGATTGCCTCGGGAGAGCTGTGATTGCTGATCACCAGGTTGCTGAGGGCAAAGCCCGAGAATCCGAAGACGAAGAAACCCGCCACCGCGATGACCAGTAATGCTGTACGCGCCTTCGGGAGGTAAACGCACGCGCCAATCGCCAATGCCAGCAACCAAATCCCAACCAGTTCGCCGGCGCTCCACTCGCTGGCGGTGCAACTCTCGATGGCAGAACGCAAGAATCTCTGCAAAGCGTGCGGTGGTGTGTTTACGTCATCCACTCCGAGCCGTTGTTGGGCAAACTTGAGATTCGCGAGTATGTCTGGATCGCGCGGCGCCAATCGACGCGCCTGCGCATAGTTGAGTATTGCCAGGCCCAGTTTGTTTTGGCGGAACCAGGCATTACCCAGGTTGTAATACACGTGCGCCGTCTTCGATTCGATTCTCTCGTAAGCCACGGTGGCCTCGGCGAATTTGCCGGCGTCGTAAAGTTGGTTGGCCGCTTTGAGGTCATCACTTGGCGCTGCGATTGCCACGGACAAGCCCAGCAACCAGACGAGGACGACAACCTTATAGATGTGTTTTCTCAAGTTCATCAATCAGTCGTTCCACGTTTTCCCTTGTGGCCGCCAGGCCTGTATCGGCGCTTCCGCCGGCGAAGCGCGCGGTGTCACAAGTCTCGAAACACGCTTTCAAGTCCGCTGCCAGTTCACTGTTCACGCCGCGTGGCAGGAGTTGTTCTTCCGCGATAGAAGCCGTGATGCCGGCGGCGGGAATGTTCAGGCGATCGCCGAGATAATTCTGCAGCGCGTGTTGCACCTCGTCGTAGTTTGTCGCGGCGACGAGAAGTTTGCGCGCGTCTTTGGCGGCGCGCATGCGACGGGCGTAGGCGACATCGCCGCGGAACCTGTCCGAGCGCCTCTTCCAGCCCATTCCGCCCAGCAAGGCGAGCACGGGCATGGTGTTCAGCACCCAAAACGTCGGTGTGGCGCAAAATGGCGTGGCGGGTGCGACCGGGCCGAGATCGCCTTTGAGATACACGATGTCCTGCCCGAGTTTTTCTTCCGGCCGCAACCGGTAGCCGCCGCTGACTATTGTGCTTTGGCTGCCACTGCCAGCCTTCACCACAAGCTTTATGGGCGCCTGAACCGCGGTCTTGTAGGCTTTTGCCACCGGGTCGAAATATACCAGGCGTACATTCGGAAGCTGTTTAACCTCGGGGCTACGAGCGATGAGTACTTGCTGGATGACGCGTTCGCCCGTCGTGTTCAAATCGTCCTTTGTTGTCTTCGTCGTCGGATCGTAGGTTTTGAATTCATCCAGCGCACCGAGCTTTGGCGTCGGGACGGTATCAATGTTACCGTTGCCGCTGATTTTAATCGTGAACGTGATCGGGTCACCAACAGCAACTTCCGCCGGCTTGGCCGTCACTTCGAGGTTCCATTGACCCACCGCGCCGGAAAAGTCCGACGGCCGGCCCTCCTCGGGCAACGGCAAAACCGTGATCGGCAGGGCGTCGATGGTGATCGGTACTTCACGCACCTGCGTCCGGCCCATCATTTCTTCGAGCAACGAGTCACCGGGCCAGGCGCGTCCGCGATTTTGAACGGCCAGTTGCGTCTTCAGGATGCACGGACCAAAGTTTAATACACCAGTGGTGGTCGGTGAGACGGCCCCTTGAATCACGTACACCTTGAACGCTTGGCCGTCGATGACCTTGGTATCGGATTTCAGGTTCGGGAGATTCTTGAAGCCCAAACCTTCCGCTTGGTAGTTGAATCCACCGAAACCATGCAAGGGAACATCCGCCCGTGAATAGACGTACACATCCAACGGCGCGGTTTGTCCGATGTAGACCTGTTGTGAGGAGAGGCTAACGCGACCGAAAAGCGCCTGCCCCAACTCTCCCTGCGAGCCCCCCTTTTCAACGACCAGCTTGATCGGTACCGTCAGGTAGCTCTTGCCCGCAACGTCTACACCAATTGCCGGAATGATGAACTCGCCCGTCCGCTCCGGCGTGACCTGGTATGTGTAGCTAATCGACTGGCTGGTTTGCCCATTGACGAAAGAAAAACTGGTCGACGTGGAGGGACCGTTGAAAGTCAAACCATCCACTTTCGGGATCGATGGATCACCATTATGTGCGCCTTGCACGGCGACAGTCAGTGTGACGGATTCACCGAAGCTGATCCGGTTTCTGTCCACAGACGCAACGACGGATACATCGGCGAAGACGCGCGTCGCTGCCAGCAGGAACCCGATGATCACGCAAAATCTCATTCTTACCAATCCTTGGCCGGTTCGCCCGAGCCTTTCAAGTCCTTCATTTGGACTTCGGGAAAGAAATTCCAGTTGCGTTCGTCCTCGCGCAGGTTGTCGAGCAATGCGGCGGCCTGCCTCTTTTCGTCATTCTCGGGTTGACCACTCTGTGGTTGGGGTTGCTGTTCGGGCGGCGACTCCTTTTGTTGCTGCGCCTGTTGCTTCCGCTGCTCATCCTTCTGTGCCTGTTCTTGCTTCTGTTGTTCCTGCGACTGCTGTTTTTGTTGTTCCGATTGCTTGTCCTCAGGCTTCTGTGGCTGGCCCTGCGAATCTTGCTGCTGTTGTTGTTTCTGCTGTTGGTCGTCCTTTTTCTGATCCTGCTTCTTGTCCTGCTGGTTCTGCTGCTGTTGTTGCTGCTTCTTCAGTTCTTCGAGTTTCTTCTTCACGAAGTCGTGATTGAATCTGGCGTCGGCATCGTGGGGATCGAGGGCGAGCGCGCTTTCATAACTCTTGATGGCCCGCTGCCAGAGTTGCTGCGCCTGCGGCGCCCTGGCTTCGCCGAGGCGGTAACTGGTATTTCCCAGATTGTAGAGCGCGCGTTGCTGTAACGCTCGGTCGGGAGAGGCAGTCGCACTTTCAAACAGAGCCGCGGCGTGCGCGAAATCGTTGCTGCGATAAGCCGTCACGCCATCATTGTAAAGCCGCGGCCAGGTTTCGGTCTTCGCCAGTGCGACGGACGGGAGCAGCAGCAGAATACACCAGAATTTCATGCTGTTCTCCTGTCGCTGACGAACGATTCAACGACCAGCAAGGCAAACGCGAGGCCCAGGGGCCATTGGAAGCGCTCGAAGTAACGCTTCTGCAGCTTCGCTTGATATTCTTTGCGCTGCAGTTGTGCGACGCCTTTCTCATAGATTGTGTCGATGCCGAAGTCGCCGGGGACGCTGCGCACGTAGATGCCGCCCGTCTTCAACGCGAGTTGTTTGAGCGTCTCTTCATTAAGCCGCGACTTGACCACCTGGCCCTCGCGGTCTTTCAGGAACTCCATTGGCTTCCCCTCTTCCCGTACGGGGATCAATTCGCCCTCCGCCGTGCCGACACCGATCGCGTAAATCTTCACGCCGGCCTTTGCCGCTTCGTCCGCCGCCGCCAGCGCGTCGCTCTCCGTTTCTTCTCCGTCCGTAATCAGCACAATGGCCCGATCGCGTCCCTCACCGGCTTCGAATGCCTTGAGTGCCGTGCGAATTGCCACCCCGATCGCCGTGCCCCCGCGCGGGATGATTCGCGGATCGGCATCCTTCAGGGTCAGGCGGAACGCCTCGTAATCCACGGTCAGCGGACATTGCACGAAGGCGGTCCCCGCAAACGCGATCAAGCCGATCCGGTCACCCCGTAGTTTCTCGAGCAAATCTTGCACGGCGTATTTCGCCTGCTCCAGCCGATTCGGCCGTACGTCCTCGGTCAACATGCTCTTCGACACGTCGAGCAATACCGCGACGTCCACGCCGGTGCGTTTCACCTCGCGCCATTCAAACCCCCAGCGCGGTTGGGTTAGCGCCAGAGCTACCAGCAGCACCGCTGCGACAACCAGGATTGCCTTCCACCGGCGCGCGACCGGCCGGACGGAGTCCGCGAGCCTTTTGACCAATGGCGGGGCGGCAAACCGCGCCAGCGCCCGCCGGCGTGCGCGGAATCCCCAAACCAGAAGCATCACCAGCGCCGGCACCAGGAGCAGCAGCCAGAACGATGTTGGATTGCCAAACTGCATTATGGCAACCTCCGCAGCCGCGTCTGTTCCAAGGTGACAGCCAGCAGCAGGCATCCTAGTCCCGGCGCGAGAAACCACGGAAACAATTCCTGCCACTCCTCATAAGCGAGCATCTCAACCTTTTGTTTTTCCATCGAGTCGATCTGCGCGTACGTCTTTCGCAACGACGCGGTGTCCGCGGCGCGGAAATACTGTCCGCCGGTCGCCGTGGCGATTTGCTTCAGCAAATCTTCGTCCAGATCGGCGCGGATCATTCCACGGAAATTTCCGTCGTCATCAAATACCTGTATGGGCCCTTTGTAATTGGAGCCTGCACCCACGGTATAGATACGCACATTGAATTCCTTCGCGGCTTTGGCGGCTTCGAGTGCCGGTGGGGTACGTACGTTTTCGCCGCCATCAGTCAAGAGCACGATCACCTTGCTCTTCGCCTTCGTGTCGCGCAATCGGTTGACCGCCGTGCCGATACCGGCCCCGATGGCCGTGTTGCCTTCCACGAGGCCGATGCGAACCCGATCCAGGTTTCGGTCCAGCCAATCGTGGTCGAGCGTCAACGGGCTGGCCACATACGCGCGAGTCCCGAACACAACCATCC
>JBGOTY010000272.1:0-5207 GCA_041476745.1 Verrucomicrobiia bacterium
CCTGATCGGGCCGAGCCGGCAGATCCGCGACATCGTCGATCTCGTCCAGAAGGTGGCGAAGCTGTCCGCGACGGTGCTGATCCTCGGTGAGAGCGGCACCGGCAAGGAACTCGTCGCCCGCGCGTTGCAATACAACACCCGGCTCGCCGCGATGCCCTACGTGGCCGTGAATAGCAGCGCGCTTCCGGAGCACCTGCTCGAGTCCGAACTTTTCGGCCATCGCAAGGGCGCGTTCACCGGCGCGGCCTTCGACAAGATGGGCCTCTTCCAGCACGCCGACGGCGGCTCGATCCTGCTCGACGAAATCGGCTCGATGGCGCCGAGTTTGCAGAGCAAACTCTTGCGCTTTCTGCAGGACCGGGAACTCCGCCGCGTCGGCGACACCGACACCATCAAAGTCGACGTCCGCGTGCTGGCGTCCACCAATGAGCCGCTTCAGCAAAAGATGCTGGACAAGACGTTCCGAGAAGACCTCTTTTACCGCATCAGCGTCATCCCGGTGCAACTGCCGCCGTTGCGCGACCGTGTCGAGGACATCCCGCTGTTGGTGAACCATTTCGTGCAACAATGCGCGCAGCGACAGGGCGCCACGCCGCCTCGCGTCTCCGACGAGATGATGAGCGTGATGAAGGCGTACCGCTGGCCCGGCAATGTCCGCGAACTGCAAAACGCCGTGGAACGTGCCTTCGCGCTCTGTGACAACGGTGTGTTCCTGCTCAAGGATTTGCCCGAGCGCGTACTGGAGGCAGTGGCCGGCATCCCTGCCACACCGCCGACAACTCTTTCACAACGATCCGCGCCACTGCCGGCCGCCGGGCAGGAAATGCCGGAGACCGCAATCGACTCGACGCTGGCCGAGATGGCCGCGGGCGCGGCGCAATGGAGCAGGGGCCTGCCGCCGATGCAACTCAAGGAGTTCCTACACGGACAGGAAGTTAACTACATCGAGCAAGTCATCCAGTCCACTGGCGGTGACAAAGAGAAGGCCGCGCAAATGCTCGGTATCAGCATGGCCACGCTCTATCGCAAACTCGCGCCGAGTTCCGAAGACATGTCCGGGGTTGAGAAGTCTCAACCACAGGTGTAGCGCAGCGGCGAGCCAGGGGGCTTGGCCTCGGCGTCGCTGGCCGCCGTTTGGTACCCGATGGACGGAGATGTCCAATCTCCCGCTCAATTGTGTGCATGAACACCCCCTTTGCCGCTGGAACAGCTTGCAAACCTGCAAAGATTCTCAGTTCCTCGCGTGGGGAGGCTGCAAACCCTCAGAAATGACTGGTGGACACGGGGGCCTGGCGCTGGCCACAAGCACTGGCATTCTGCCTGCTTAGAATCCCTCCCGTGGATACAAACAACTTCCATAAGAGGGAGGTGAATCAGATGATTAAGATTAACAAGATCCGCAAAGACCGCTCGGCGTTCACCCTGGTAGAAATCATGATCGTGGTTGCCATTATTGGGTTGCTCGCCGCGCTCGCGATCCCGGGTTTCGTCAAGGCCCGCAAACAGTCTCAAGGCCGCCGCATTCTCAATGACGCGCGTCAGATGGACGCCGCCATTGACCAGTGGGCACTTGAGACAGGCCAGACCGATGGCAATGCCATCGATACGACCGCAGCCGCGACGTACTTGAAGACAACCTGGAAGAGTAACGACCTGCTCGGCCATCCCTACGGCGTTACGGTGGTCGGTGGCACCCAAATGTCAGTCGACGCCGCTACGAAGACTGCGTTGGCCGGTGTTGGTATCGACTGGGGCGCCTACTAAGGCCTGACCCAGTGCAAGCGCGCAAGCGCTTTTAGTTGCAGTCGCCAGAGGCAGGAGGGCACCCCCTCCTGCCTCTGCCGCAAGGAAGAGACGGCGTTAAACGGGAACGAACATACTGCTGGAGAGAGGTGTGTCCGATGCGAAGACGATCGCTTTGCGTTCAACAAGCGTTCACCCTGGTGGAAATCATGATCGTGATGGCCATCATCGGGCTGCTTGCCGCGCTCGCGATTCCCAGTTTCATCAAAGTTCGCAAGGAATCGCAAGCCAAACGCATTGTCAATGACGCCCGTCAGATTGATGCAGCGATCGATACCTGGGCTCTCCAAGCAGGCGCGGCCGACGGCGACGCCGTGGATCTTGTGCAGGCTGCCCAGTACATGAAGTCGGGCACAATCAACCCCAACGATGTGTTGGGGCATCCCTACCTCATTGGCCCTATCGGTGAAACCCAGATGGGAATTTCGGCCGCGACGAAATCAGCGCTGGCCGGAGTGGCAATCGATTGGGGAGCCTACTGAGAAGCGGTTCCGGAGGAGGCGGATCCGCGCGAGGTGTCTTCCAGCCGGCCTCGCCATTGGTGATGTAGTTCATCCCCGGCCGAAACTCCCGCGCCGAGATGCTGGCACATGAGGTGCTGGTTTATTGGATCTGGCAAACGAACATGCTTTTTCGACGCAACAAACAAGGTAATAAATGTGACGTGGCGCTGGGCATCGACCTGGGCGCGAGCCAGATCAAGGCCGCCGTTGTCCGACGCCAGAAGGACAAACTGGAATTGCTCGAGTACGCCGTGCGCTCGCTCCCCATGGGGCCGGCGAAGGCGTACAAAGGACCGGAATTCGCCGCGGAACTACAGCAACTTGTGGACGGCCTCAAGACATCGGAACGCCACGCCTTTGTGACGATCAGTTGCAGTTCGGCGATGGTGTGCCAGGCCGAGTTCCCGGCGGCGCCGCTTGCCGAAATCAAAAGTGCCCTGAAGCTCAACAGTTCCGGTTACTTGCGCCGTGATTTCTCAACGTATTACCTCGATGTGTTCGAGTTGAAGAAAGACACTGAAGAAACCAAGGGCAATGCCAAAGGCAACGACAAGGATTCTGACAAGGGCAAGGATTCGGCCAGGACGAAAGACGCGACGGACGCCAAGGACGCAGCCAAGGCCAAGGACTCAACAAAGACGAGCGTCCTTGTTGGCGGTGCGACCAAGGAGGAAGTGGATGCGTGCCGCGACGCGCTGGTGGCCGCCAAGATCAAACCGGAAGTGATCGAACTGGCAGCCGTCTCCGTCATCAACGCGTTTCAAATGAGCCACCCGCCGGGCAAGAACGAAGTCGTGGTGCTGATCGATATCGGCGCGCGCATGACCAGCATCAACTTCCTGCACGACGGCATGCCCCTCATCACGCGCATCATGCATTTCGGTGGCGGACAACTCAGCGACTACATCAGCCAGGCTCTGGTGCTCAAGGCGAACGAGGCCGAAGAAGAAAAGCGCAAGATGTCCGGGCCAATTCAGGAGTTGGTGAAGACGGCCATCTCGCCGCTGGCCCGGGAGATTCGGTCCTCCATCGATTTCTTCGAACGGCAGCATGATCTCCACGTCAGCCAAATCTATGCGTGTGGAGGCTCCGCCTCTTCGCCACAGATCCTGACCATACTGGGGGAGGCCGTCGGGACGCATGTGGAATGTTGGAATCTGATCGAGGCCCTCGACGTCAGCCACTTCAATGGGGAGACGCAGCGCGTGCTCGCCCTGGGGCCGTCGCTTGCCGCCGCGGTGGGCGCGGTGGTTCCCCGATTGTCATGAACAGGAATGCGCGACGATGACAGCCATCACCCTCAATCTCCTGGCCGACGAACAGCAGGCGCAGGTCGAACGCGCCCGTGATCCGATCAAACTGTTTATCGCCGTCGGACTGGCCACGCTGACGGCAGCCGTCGCGTGCGGCGGTGGGCTCTCGGCAATCCTGATGCAGCGCCGGGCCGAGTTGCAGGGGCTCGAGGCGCGCTGGAATACAATGAACGACGGCGGTCAAGGGGAGAGCGAGTATCAGAAAGAGAGCAACCGCGCTGCGGAAATCCTCGCTTTGAACCACTCCCGGATTGTGCTGGCACCGCAATTGGCGATGGTCAAGGACCTCATTCCTTCCACCGTTCAGCTGACGCATATCAGCTTTGCGCTGGCCACTGTAACAACGAGCGGCGACAGCGGCGCGGAAGGCACGGAAAGCAAACATCCCGCGCGTCCGAAGCAATCCAAGCATCTCGTGCTGCAGTTGGAAGGCAGCGCCGCCAGCGCTCGTCCGGAATTGGAAGTGGACCAGTTTCTCAAGTCATTGCGCAGTGATACACGCTTCGGCGCGCTGGTTGCGGACATCCAGTTGCGCTCGATTGCGCGCACGGCCGCCAATGCCGACAAGACCGGCCGGTTGCCCGCGGTAAACTTCGTCATCGAGTGTTCGTACAAGGAAGAGGTGCAGAAATGAAGCGCGGCTACTGGCGCAAGCTACCGAAGGACAAGCAGCAGAAGATCATGCTGATCTGCATCGTGACGCTGATCGCGCTTTCGGGCGTGGTCCAGTTTTACGTGCTCAAGAATTGGAATGCGCTCGCGGATACGAAGAAGCAAATCGCAAAACTTGATGATCAGATTCGCCAGGCCGAACGCGATGTCCGGCAAGCGACGCACGATGTGGCTCATCGCGCGGAAGTAAAGTCATTTGTCGAGACCCAGTACGCGGCCATGATCACCGGCGATCCGTTCGCCTGGGTTGTACGCGAGATCAGTCTCCTGGCGGAACAGGAGCCGGTACATATGGTCGCGTTGCACCCCGGCGGCAAGATTGAAACGAAATCAGGAGGCCCAACATACTCCACGCGGATTGAGTTCTCCGGCACGTACGACCAGATTGGCGCGTACATTCGGGATCTGGAAAACAAA
Organism: Verrucomicrobiia bacterium; assembly: GCA_041476745.1. GTDB lineage: Bacteria > Verrucomicrobiota > Verrucomicrobiia > Palsa-1439 > Palsa-1439 > Palsa-1439. The sequence continues at coordinate 4,709 of JBGOTY010000272.1, forward strand.
TTCCCGACCAGTGAAATACAATCCCTCGCGGTTGCCGGCAGCCGCGATGGCAAGGGCGGCCTCGAGGCAGTGGTGGAAATTGCGCTGTGTGTGCAGCCAACGCACGCTCCCGAGAAACTGGGGGCGAAGAAAACATCATGAAGTTACCGACTCAACAAGTGATCTGGACACAGCGCGCCTGGCCCCGGGCCGGCGTCCTGGTTGATGAGCGTTGTGAGGCCAGGAAAGTCGCTTTGGCCGACGACATCGAATGCGAGGCGGTGGTCTGCCGACAGACGGCTAGTGGCGATCTCTGCACCCCTCTGCGTATCGTCGGGATCCTGGCGTTTTGCCAAGCGCTGGTTTTCCTTGTGTTTTTCCTTTTCATCTGCGCCCGGGCAGGTGCGGCGACCGGGGGCAAGCCGGCCTCCAATCCCGAATTGAGCCCGTCGGCCTACACACCGCAAAGTGTGCGCGATCCGTTTGGTTCGGAGGTTGTGAAGTCCACGGGCGCGGCCCG
>JBGOTY010000273.1:0-5192 GCA_041476745.1 Verrucomicrobiia bacterium
GGCGCATTGGTTCCGGGCGCTTCCTCCGGCGCGCGCGTCGGGACAAACCACCCTTGAATGTTGACGCCGTCGTCGGTTGTCAGGGCAATGTTGTCAAAGGATAGCTTGGCGTCGCGGGGCGTTTTCTTGATAAACGTGCTGGGGGCGTAAACCAACTGCTGCTCGTAGTTGCGCATGACGAGATAAACGCCACCCACTAAAAGCAGAAGCAGCGTTAACCGGAGTCCGGATCGTGTTCCGCGTATCATGAGAGAGCAAGCATACCCTAGGTTGCCCAGTACATAATGGCAATTTGTAGTGCCGTGCAACCCGAAAATCTTTCGGTGCCGCGGAAACGCCAGAACCTGCCTGTCTCTAATGTGCACACTCCCTCCGGCCCTATCCACCAGGTTACGGGATCGTGGCGTTGGGACCGGTAACGGACACGAATTACGAAACCCGCCGTGCAAATTTGTTTACCGGCGCTCTCATTGCTTCCTCAATTGCCTGGGTTTTGAGCCAAAATACGGGTGAAACACCTTTATTTTTCGCAATTCTCACCAGCGGCATATTCCCTGCTCAATTATGTTCCACTGAAGGTGAGACGCTCCCATGGCGCAATCAACGGCCATCAAACTTGACGTTCGGGAGTGGTCCCCACGCGCACGACTTTACGGAATAGCGCTGGTGATCACGCTCTCGTACCTGCTCATCGGTCGGCTCAGCAACGATAACGATTCGTGGGTCCAGGTCAGTTTGCCATTGAGCAGCGCCTCCCTCCTCCTCGTATCGCTCGCCGCCGCCGAAACCTACCTCCACGTCCAGCGTACGCAGCGGAACCATGAAGAACTCCAGGCGACCCGCTCCCGCGAAATCGAGCTTTCACAACGGCTCGCCTTCCAAAGGCAATCCACGCTCAATCAAATCTCCCGCGCCTTGATTGATAAACTCGATCTCGCGCAAATCTCGCCGGAAGTCCTCGAAAAAATCGCCCAGCTTTTTGAGGCTGACGTCGTCGCGGCATGGATCACTGAGAAAAACGGCCAGATGCACTTCGTCCTCAAGGGCGCGTTCGGCTTTACAGCACACAACGTCGAGCAACTCGAGGCGACCGAGTGGTCGTTCCCCGCATTTGAGCAGACGCACCAGCTTATCCTGAACAACCTGACGCAAGCAGGGACGGGCTCGCTCGTCGGTGTCTGCGAGCGCGAACACATCGTTTGCGCCGCCCTGAACCCCGTCGTTCGTCGTAACGAACTCGTCGGCCTCATTGGCGTCTTCTACCGCAACCCGCGCGACCTTTCGCCGTCCCTTGCCGCGGAAATGCTGACCGTTGCCAACATCATCGCCAGCGCCGTGCAGGCCGAGGAGTTGTACCGCGACCTCGTGCAGGTGCAAAAGATCGAGTCCATCGGCGCCTTGACCAGCGGCATCGCCCACGATTTCAACAACGTCCTCGCGGCAATTCTCGCGTGCGCCAGCTACGTCAAACTGCAAACCGATCCCGGCAGCCCGACGTATCGTTATCTGGAAGCGACCGAAGCGAGTGCGCACCGGGGCGCGGCGCTGACGAAGCAGTTGCTCGCCTTTGCGCGACGCGAAGTCCCCCGCCTCGCCGTCGTCAACGCCAACGATTGCATCGAGCAGACTTTGAAGATCCTCGAACGCAGCTTCGACAAATCGATCCTCATCCAGCGGCAGTTTGCCAGGAACCTTCACTGCGTCGAGGTCGATCCCTCACAGCTCGAACAGGTCTTCCTCAACATCGCCGTCAACGCGCGCGACGTGATGCCCGAGGGCGGCATGTTCACCATTACAACCCGCAATGTTCATCTCGAGGCGACCGATCCATTCCGTCCCACGCTCTCGTTGCCCGACGGCGACTATGTGGTGCTCGGTTTCCGCGATACGGGATCGGGCATGGATGCCGCCACGCTATCGCACATCTTCGAGCCGTTCTTCACCACCAAGCGGCCCGGCAAGGGAACGGGGCTGGGACTTTCGTTGGTACTGAGCATCGTGAAGGGTTTCAGTGGCGAAATCCGTGTCGAATCGCAGCCCGGGTTGGGAACGTTGTTCGAGATTTTTCTCCCCGCCACGAAGAAGTCGCTTACTGTCGCGCCCGCGCCACCGCCGGCGATCGCGCGCGGTGGCCAGGAGTGCATCCTGCTCGCCGAAGACGAAGAAGTCATCCGCGAAATGGCGCAGATCGGTCTCGAATCCAAAGGCTACAAGGTGTTCAGCGCGGCGGATGGCGCCGCTGCGCTCTCGATGTATCGTGAGCGTCGGCAGGACATCGATTTGGTAATCGCCGACATGGTGATGCCGCGAATGAGTGGTTCCGAATTGTTCGCGCACATGAAGGAGATTAATCCGGAAGTGCGTGTGATCGTCTCCAGCGGTTACAGCCACGATCAGGAAGGCCAGCGCATGTTACGCCATGGTTGTCTGGGTTACCTGCAAAAGCCCTACAACATTGAGTCGCTCAATCATCTCGTCCGCTCGGTGCTCGACTCGGGATTGTGAAGACAGATCATTCCGGATTTTCGCGAGTCAACGGCACAAACATGACCGGCGCCACATCGCGAGTCGTGACGCTACCATCGGCGCTCTTTTCCACGAGCAACAGTGATTGCTGCGCCTGTCCATCGCCCACCGGAATCACCAGGCGACCGCCCGGCTTGAGTTGCTCGACCAGCGGCGGTGGAACGTGGTCCGCGGCGGCAGTCACGACAATCGCATCATACGGGGCGTGCTGGGGCCAGCCAAGATAGCCGTCGCCCCGCTTCACCTGAACGTTGGCGTACCCGAGTCGCTGGAGGATTTTGGCCGATGTTTTAGCCAGCGGTTCAAGAATTTCCATCGAGTAAACCTGCGCGCCGATTTCCGCGAGAATCGCCGCCTGGTATCCCGAGCCCGTACCCACCTCCAATACCGTTGCGCCCGGCTGGAGCTGCAGCAACTCGGTCATCAAGGCGACGATGTAGGGCTGCGAGATGGTCTGGCTGTAACCGATGGGAAGCGGATGGTCTTCGTAGGCGGCGGTGACCAAATGCTCGGGCACGAATTCATGCCGCGGGACTTTGTTCATCGCAGCGAGCACCCGGGCATTCGTGATGCCGCGCGATTCGATTTGTTCACGAACCATGGGGTCGTAGTTCGCCGGCAAATCAGCCATCCTCTCTGCCCACTACCGCTCAACCGCAACGCCAACCGGATCAGCTCAGCAGGGATTCTCTTCCGCCAACGATTTTCCGCCGGACTTTCGGGCGAGGTATTCTTCCACGCGCAGCAAACCATCCTGGCCGGCGCGGCGGATCACCTTGAGCAGGTTATCCATCGACGAAACCTCTTCGAGTTGTTCCTTGACGAACCATTGCAGGAAGTTGTCCGTGGTGTAATTGACCTCCTTCTTCGCCAGATCGACAAGCTTGTGAATCTGGTTGGTCACCTCGACCTCCCAGTCGAGCGACAACTTCACGGCTTCCTCCGCCGACGCGAATTTGCCCTTCGGCGCCTTGACGGCGGGGATGACGACTTCGCCATCGGTTTCCACAACGAACTTCACAAACCGCATCGCGTGATCGCGCTCTTCCTCGGCTTGTTTGTAGAAGTGCGCCGCCAACTGCGGCAGTGCCTCCTGGTCGAAGTGCGCGGCAATCGCCACGTACTGCAGCGAAGCGCCAAATTCATTGCCAATTTGCTGGTTAATTGCGTCGTTGATCTTCTTGCTGATGAGCATAGTACCGGTAGGATGCTGCGACCGGGGATTGAATGCAATTCTATTCTAGAACTGCCGCGGGGGCAGCTCCGGCCCCGCCGCATGCGGGTCGGGAACAAACATTCTGTTCCTGGCGAGGACCATTGCCTGCCGCGCGTAAATCATGGCGAATTCGCGAAAGCTTTCCTTTTGCCCAACCCGATACAGCTTGATGGCTTCCAGCACGGCTTGCTGTCCGATTTCATGGAGCGATTGAGGGGTTACCTGCCGCCCGGCAATCTCCCCGGCCTGAACGCGCAATAACGGATCCATGATCTGCAGAATCTCCTCGCGCGCGGCGCGACCAAAGATTCTTCGGGCCTTCTTGACCAGGTGGATATCGACATGGCCGTCCCGCGTCTTGCCCTCATGCAACACTTCGTAGTGTATGTGAATCATGGACTTGTGTTTCTCGCGCGTCATAATCAAAGCAATTCAAATGCCTGCTACCGTGGTAAATGTACAGAAAAAAGCACTTTGCCGTGTGCTTCCGGACACGGGTTGTCCGCCAACAAATACCTGATGAACATGGTCAATGGTCACGTTGCACCTTCCGTGCGACCCAGCCGACGGTGCGTTCCATCACCGGCATCGACATCAGCACGCTGATGTGCCCATGCCGCAACCGCCACAACTCCGTCCCACTCCATACCCGGTGAAGTTCTTCCACCGTCCCGATAGGCGCGAACAAATCGTGCTGTGACGCGACGAGAAGAACATGAGCGGGCGCGAGTCTCAGTTGGCGATTCGCCAGATTCAGCGGATCGAGCTTTACTCGTGCACCGCCCAGACTGCGGCGAATGGGCGCGCAGAAACCCAACTCGGCAATCACGCGATCCATTCGCGACACCGGTGACATTAACACCGCGCAGTCAATGCGCGTGTCCTCGCAGGCCAGCAGCCCGCTCAACCACGCCCCGAGCGAAATACCCCACAGCCCGATTCGCGGACAGCCCTGCTCCTTCAGCCACGCGATCAGCGCCCGGGCATCGACCAGAGATTGATGGGCCGCCTGTACCACGTGCACCAGGTCGCCCGAGAGAAAGTTGTGGATCGATTTCCTGCCACGCGGTTTCCGCCGGGTGTGGTACGGCAGCGCGAACATCGCCGCGTTCACACCTTGCTTCGTCAAACGCCGCGCCAGATGCGGGAACAATACGTGATAGCCCGCTTGCATGTTCCAGCCATGAAGCAGAATGACCACCGGCTTTTCCTGCCATCGTTTGCCCGTCGTGAACAGCCGGCCATGGACCGTGTTATTCCGCTTCCAGGGCGACACGACCTGCGAAGTGAACTGAAACGCGCGCTTGGTGGTAAACCGTAGGTCTCGCGGAGCCGTGGCGGAATCACCGAAGAAATCGGGGTCCTCCAATAGCGACTCAACCTGCGCCACTTGTCCAGCGACGCCGGAACCGCGATGCACGCTCAGCCGCGCCAGTTGAATCGAACACCA
>JBGOTY010000274.1:0-5177 GCA_041476745.1 Verrucomicrobiia bacterium
CACGCGCATGTCAATGACCCGACCGATGCCGAGTCCGCTCAGGCGAGTCGTTTTCGCAAGACCATCCGTTCCGTGAATCTCGATGGCTTCCTCCACTTCGGCGTCGCTGACGAGCGCGATCCGCTTGCCGTCATTGAGCCAGCGTGGCAGGCGGTGGCGCGCGGCGTCCACATCGCCGTGTTGCAGGACCGGCCCCTCCCAATTCCCCATCGTGAAACATTTCCCGCGCGTACCGAGCACCAGCAGGTGGCCTTGCGGATGCGGTTCGAACGTGTCCAAATACTTTGCCGCGTCGACGAACTTCCGTTGGCGCTGCGTGCGCGGGCTGTCGTACTCCATCTCAATCCTGCTGGTTGCATTCGTGGCGGGATCGAAGACAAACAGGTCCGCGCCAGCATGGTAAACGATGCGGCGTCCATCGGTCGCGGGATTGCGCGCGTAGAAATCTTCGCGATGCGTGTGGCGTTTCAGGCCTTTGCCCGTTGGCGTGCAGGACCAGAGATTGCCGACCGATTCGTGGTCGGAAAGAAAATAGACGCGCGAACCGATCCACAGCGGACGGGAGAGATTGCCTTTCAGTTGAATCAGCCGGCGGAACTGCCCTTTGCCGGTGGGGTCGATCCACAGATCGCCCGCCGTGCCGCCCCGATAACGTTTCCAGCGCGCGGGATCAAGTGCGTTGCGACCAATGACGCAACCGCCGCTCGGCCCGAACGAAATCGACTGGGCGGGCCCTGTCGGCAATAATTCCGGCGCGCCGCCATCCAGTCCAATGCTCCACAGCCGTGGGGGGCTGCCGAAAGGCTGTTGCGCGTTGGTGTTGAAAATGATTTTGCCCGACTCGGTCCATCCGACGACCAGCGTGAGCGCTCCCAAATAGGTGAGCCGTTGCGCTTCGCCGCCTGCGGCGGGCATCACGTACACTTCCAGGCTGCCGTCATCGCGTCCGCTGAACGCCAGCCATTTGCCATCACGCGACAGCGCGGGATGGCTGACCGAGCCCAGGCCGGAGGTCAGCCGTCGGGCGATGCCGCCAGCGGCGGAAATCGCCCAGAGATCATCGTCGCTGACAAACACGACCGTGTGGTTGTGAATTGTTGGAAATCGGTAGTAGCCCTGCGTTTTCATGAAATCCCTATCGAGTTATACGAGGCCGGTTTTCGTTGTGGAAGTACAAATTCTTTAAGTCGCCATCCCCAATTGGTGCAACAGTTCAGCGCTCATGGCAATGCCGCGGTGGAAATTGCCCAAGTCCATCTTCTCGTTGGGCGAATGCCAGTTGTCGTCGGGCAAGCCGAGCCCGACCAAAATAATCTCGCCGCGTAAGTGTCGCTTGAAGACGTCGAGGATCGGCAACGAGCCGCCTTCCCGCGCGAACACGGGCTCGCGACCAAGCGCCTTTCGCAACGCGGCCGCCGCCGCCTTCGCTCCGCGACCGCGCGGGGATTCGTGAAAGGGACGGGAATGATGGCCCGGCGTGACGGTCAACCGCACGGAAGACGGGCAGACCCCCCGCAGGTGCCGCGTCACGAGCTGTGCGATCTCTTCCGGTTTCTGGTTGGGAACCAGTCGGCAGGTAATTTTGGCTCCCGCCCACGCGGGCACAATGGTCTTGGTGCCGGGTCCCTGATAGCCGCCGAAAATACCATTGATCTCGAAGGTCGGCCGGGCCCAGCGCCTTTCGAGCGTCGTGTATCCTTTTTCACCCACGAGAGCCGGTACCCCGAGAAAACGGGCGTAGGCGCGCTCGTTGAACGGCAGTCGGCAAAATTGTTCGCGCTCCCATTTTTCCAGTGGACGCACGTCATCATAAAAGCCTGGCACCATAACGTGACCGTTCGCGTCCACACAGTCGGCCAGCAACCGGGCCAGTGTCATCACTGGATTCGCCACGCTGCCGCCAAAGACGCCGGAGTGCAGGTCGCGTGACGGCCCGTCCACACGGACTTCCAGCGCAGCAATGCCGCGAGTGGCATAAGTGATCGTCGGGTGGTCCTTCGAGAACATCGAAGTGTCGGAAACAATGACGTAATCCGCGCGCAATTGCTTCGCGCGCTGTTTCACGAATGACATAAGGTTCAGGCTACCGACTTCCTCCTCGCCTTCGATAAGGAATGTGACGCTCACGGGAAGCGGCGTGCGCGTCTTCCGGTAAGCCTCGACGGCCTTGACGTGCGCGAAGAATTGTCCCTTGTTGTCGGAGGCGCCGCGTCCAAAAAGCTTGCCGGCGCGCTCCACGGGTCCGAACGGCGAGGTCTTCCACAATTCAAGAGGCTCTGGCGGTTGGACGTCGTAGTGCCCGTAGATAAGCACCCTCGGGACTTTGGGGCCGCGCACCGGTGGCGTGCGTGCCACTAAAATTGGATTTCCTTTCGTCGGGTACAGTTTGACATCCAGCCCCAAGGTGCGAAAATGCCTGGCGAGCCAGTTCGCACAGCTCAACACGTCACGTCGGTGTTCCGGCTGCGTTGAGACGCTGGGGAAACGCACCAGTGATTTAAGTTGCTCGACGAACGGACGGCGATTTTGCGAAAGATACTTTTGGATCGTGACCACGAGGTGGGACGTTAGCCGATTTGTCACTTCAAGTCACAGCTTAATTGGATGGCCTTCCAGCGTTTTGTGGTATAATTTTGGAGCCTTGAATTTTCATGACAGAGAGTGATTCACCGGTAGCGAACACAACGCCCGCGGAAGATGAGGCGTTGCCACTGGAGGAACTGGAGCTAACCCCGCAATGGGTCAAGTCATCCGGCAAGTCCTACGCCAATCATTCCGGCGGCGATCGCGAACCGCGACGCGAGGGCCGGCGGCCGGACGGTGACCGCCGTCGCGGCAACGACCGCGACCAGCGACCGCGTTCACCGAAGCCGTCTGAATCCGGTGATCGCCGCGGACCACGTCCCGAGCAGCGCCGCAGTGGTCCGCCGCCGCGACGCGATGCGGAACGCCGACCCGCTGCGCCGTCCGCCCCACCCGCTCTGCCGATTGAGGTGACGTTCCTGCCGGAAGACAAGGGCTTCGCCGGGATGCTAGAGGCGATGAAGCAAACGCAGCGGGCGTATACCTTGTTTGACATCGCCAAGCTCGTCCTTAACAAACCCGAGCGACATGTGGTGAAGTTCACCCGTCCACCCGTGGCGAATGGCAATCCCGAGCCGCTGTTTCTGGTGACGCCGGGCGAGAGTGTCTTTTTGCGACAGGACGAAGCGGTGCGATTCGCGTTGCGCCAGCATGCCGCAATGATCCTCAAGGAAAAGAAAACGCTTATCGATCCGCCGAAAGGCAATTTCACATTTGTGAATCGGTGCGGCCTCACCGGCGTGTGGCTCGGCCCGCCGAATTATCATGAATATCAGAGCCGGTTGGTCCGCCATCACCAGCAGCGATTGCGACACATGCACTTTGAGGAGTTCAAGTCGCGCATCCAGACCGTGAAGGATCCCGAGGCGGTGAAGGCGTGGGTGGATTCGATGAGCTTCAAGACCGAGTACGAGTGCCTTCTCGATGCCGAGCCGAAAACGTTTCCCACCCGTGACGAAGTGGAGAAACACTTTGTCGAGAATCACCTGGCGAAGTTTGTCACCTCCGCGCCCGAAGCGCGGATCAGCGGCACTGCCAGCCGCCAACTGCAGAATCCCGCGCTCCTCGAGACCGTTCGGCTTGCGTGGGAGCAGGAACGCAAGTTCCCGTTGAAGACCGCCAATGAAATGCGCGGTCGTCTCCGTCATGAGGGCTTCCACTTCTTCAAAGACCCCAAGGGCATCACGTTCATCAGCCGCATCAAGCCGCAGAAATTTGAATCCATCGGGCATCTCTCGGAACAGATCCAGAAGATCATCCTGTTCTTGCGCGAACACGTCGGCTGCAAACGCAAGCGGTTGATCGAACATTTTGCCCCACCCGCAGTAGCTCCGGCGCGGACGGTTGACGCCGTTGCGCCCGCGCCCAGTGTTACTCCGGATGCCAATGCCCCGGCTGTTGCGGCTCCAGTTACGCTGTCCGCGGAAGACCGCGTGCTGGCCGACCTGCACTGGTTGATACAGGACGGGTACGTGGTTGAGTTCTCGGACGGACGGTTGTGGGCGCTGGCCGACAAACCTCCGCAACCGGTTTCGACCAAGAAACCGAAGGCTGCTGCAACCGAGACGCCCACCGAGAATGCAGCAGCGTCGCCGACTCCGACGGCAACCGAGTCGCCTGCGGAACCGCCACTTGCCGCGGAAACTGTTCCCATTGCCGCGGAAAACAACGATCCGAATCCGAACACGCCCGCCGCCTCGTAGCGGGGTGGAACGCGCGCATGGCTGAGATCCTTGTCGAGGTCCAGAATCTTCGCAAAGTATTTGACGGCACGGTGGCCGTGGCGGACGTGTCGTTCACGGTGCCGCGCGGGGAGATTGTCGGGGTCCTCGGCGCCAACGGTGCGGGCAAGACCACAACGATCCAAATCCTGCTCGGGTTGATCAAGCCGTCGGGTGGGAAGGTCACGATTTTTGGCATGGAGCTGGAGCGGCACCGCATCGAGATACTCCAGCGCGCGAATTTTTCCTCGGCGTACACCGGACTGCCCTCCAACCTGAAGGTCTGGGAGAACCTGCTGATTTTCGCCAGGATTTACGGCGTCAACAGGCATCGCCAGAAGATCGACGAATTGCTCGAGATGTTCGAGATCACGCACTTGCGGGACAAAATCACCGGCAACCTCTCGTCGGGTGAATCGACACGCGTAAACCTGTGCAAGTCGCTGCTGAACGATCCCGAACTGTTGATGCTGGATGAACCGACCGCCAGCCTCGACCCCGATATCGCTGACAAAGTGCGCAAGCTGTTGCGTCGTATCCAGAGCGAACGGCAGATCACGATGATCTATACCTCCCACAATATGCGCGACGTCGAAGAGGTGTGCGATCGCGTGCTGTTCATGCACAAAGGCCGCATCATCGCCGAGGGCACACCGCAGCAGGTAAAGGACAAGTTCAACCAAACGTCGCTGGAGGACGTTTTCATCAGCGTCGCGCGTGGCGGCGACGTGATGGCCGGCGGCAACGAGGAGGGGCGATGAACCTGCGCCACATTCGCGCGCTCGTGTTGCGCTACACGTTTCTTTATACGCGCAGCGTGCCGCGCGTGGCCGAGATGTTCTTCTGGCCGGTGATGGACCTGCTGGTGTGGGG
>JBGOTY010000275.1:0-5147 GCA_041476745.1 Verrucomicrobiia bacterium
CATTGTCGCCGCCGACGTTGACGTAAGGCGTCACGTCGAAAACGAACGCCGCGAACCCGCCTTGATGCTCGCCGATGAAATTGCCGTTCACGTAAACATCGGAAACGATGTTCGCTCCGTCGAATTTGAGGAACAGCCGCCTTCCCGCTTCGTTCGTGCTGACCATGTAGTGCCGGCGATACCAACCAATCCCGCGATAATAATTATTGCCGCCGTCCTGTCCGTCGAGGTTGTTCCATGTGTGCGGCAAATTCAGCAACGTCCACGTGGAATCGTCGAAACCGTTCGTTTGCGCGCCGGTGATATCCTGCCGGATGAATCGCCAGCCCGCATCGAGATCAATGTCTTCGCGGGGATTGGCTGGCGGCGAATACGTCTCACCGAAAACAGCCGGAGTCGAAACAGCCAGTGCGGCCACGAAAAGGAATGCGAAGATTCGCAACTGTTGAACAACGGCGTTGTTGTCAGTCATAACTTCAGGTCCCCTGAAACGGTGAACCCGGCGGTACAAAGCGTGGCGAGAACCGCGACGAAAGTAATCCGTCGTTTCATCATGGTTGTTAGCCCCTCGCTTACTCGCGGGGAACATGGCCAAATGTTTCATCACGGCACCAGCACCCGCACGCGGTAGTACCGCGCACTATTCGTCGCGCCGAACGGTTCGATCACCGTGACGTTCGTGCCGAGACCGGTTCCGCCGCTCAAGATGTTTGTCAGACCAGCACTCGCGAAATTGTTTGTGTAACAACTGTCGGCTGTACCCGTCGCGCACTCCAGCACGTTGGTGCGTGTCATCGGTCCTCCCGGGTAGTTCGTGTTGCCGTTGGACGCAAGGTAGTTGATGGCTACATCTGTGCCGTTCGACAGTGTGATGCCAATGATGTGCGGATAGCCCGCCGTGTTGGTCGGATCAAAACCCGCCAGAAACTCGTTGGTGTTGCTCATGCCATCGCCGTCGGGGTCGGCGTCCGGGTCGGCTTGGGGGCAGGCCAGGCAGCCGAAATAGGACATCTGCCACGACTGGAACGCCGACAACGTTGTGGCGCTGGCCTCGGTGGAGTTCGTGCTTTCGCCGCCGCCATTCAGCGCCGAAACCACGTAATAATACCTTGTGGTGGTGGCCAGACCGGTATCGGTGTAGTTGGTCGCGCTCGGATTGCCGATGGTGGTGTACGGCCCGCCGCTGTTCGTGGCGCGTTTGGCGTTATAATTGGTCGCGCCGGTGCTCGCACCCCAGGAAAGGCCGATCTGGCTCGTCGATAAAGCCGTTGCCGTCAAGCCAGTCGGCGCGGCTGGCGCTGACGGCGGCGTGGTGCTGGCCTGATTGCTGTACGGGCTTTCGCCACCATTGTTCCACGCAGAGACCACATAATAGTAAGTCGTCGAAGAAGACAAACCCGTATTGCTAAAGTTCGTCGCGGTCACACCTGTAGCAATCGCGCTATATGGTCCACTATCCACCGTGGCGCCCAGGACGTCGTAACTGTTGGCGCCAGTGGATGCTGTCCATGACAGATTGATTTGACTGCTCGACACCGCTGTTGCCGTCAAGCCCGTCGGCGCGGCCGGCGGAGGCACTGAAGGCGGATCGCTATAAACGCGCACATAATCCACTTCCATCGGTCCTAAAGTACAGCCGGAGAAACGCGTATTGCTATTCGGAGAAGAGGTGAGCTTCAGTTTCATATCAACGTTGGTAACCGTATGGCCGGTCGTTGTGAATACCTTTACTCCGTCGACATAAAAGTCGGCTGGCGTATTGGTAGTCCAGTACACTCCATACGTATGCCATTGGGTTTCATCCACCCCGGTGGACCGCGTCACGTATGAGCTTGAGGTGTAGTGGTAGGATTGCCCCGGGGTCTTGTTGGTGGCTCCTTGATATTCGCAGATGTCAAACTCCGGCGGCCATATCAAGGCGCCATTCCAGCCGACAGTCCACCATGTCGCCCAGACGTAGCTATCGGCCGGCGTGATCCTCACTCTGGCTTCCAAATACTTGTATCGGGGATGCTCGCTGCCTGCCGGCGCGGTATCCAGGTAACCGCCGGTCCAGTGCTTGCCGTTGTACAGTTCTTGTTGGGAATATACTTTCAACGTCCCGCCTGAAACTACGACATTCTTTGGCGCATACCAGCAATCGCTATCGCCGCTATCTACCTGGTTATAGATGGTCCATTTGGTTGTATCAACGTTGGTTCCGCTGAATTCGTCCGACCACAGAAGCGTGTTGGCATTGACCGGGCTGGTGGCAATCACCGCCGCGACAGACATGGTGAGGAGGACCTTCACATGAAACACCAGTACACAAATAGCCTGCTGGCGGGAAGTCGCGCTGAATCCACGGTGTCAGACCCTGAAGCCGTGCAGGCGTTGCAGCATCCGGCGAGACAAAACCGCTTGATACTCCTCGGTGAAGCGAGAGTCTTCATATACGAATGGGGCGAACCGCTGCCGGTCCGCCCCATTGTCATGGCAAACACGTTTCTTGTCAACCGATCAGGCTTTGCGAGAACGACGGAGGCCCAACAGCATGCCAAAACCGACGAATACCAACGCCACGCTGCTCGGTTCGGGAACGACGGCGGTACCATCGATTTCATACGTATCCCAGCGGCGGGTCGCAACTCCCCCGACGCCGTTGGTGTTGACAGCAGGGTCAGAATACAGCCCGAAAGCCGTGATGGGATCCGCGGGAAGATCCGATCCTATAACGCCGCCGAGCACTAGAGTGGAACCAGGGGTGAAACTCAACGAGTCCCAAGCGCTGGCAGCAGGTGTCCAGTTGAAGATCAACTGTTGTCCGCTGGTATTGAAACCGGCGGCATTCGCGATGTTGTTACTCTGGACCAGGTTCGTGGAGGAGGCATACCAATTACCGTCCATCTGGATGGCAATGCGGTACCCAGGCATTCCATTTGGGAAGCTGTTGCTGGTGTTTCCGCTGTAGAAGGAGATGCTCCCGACGTTCCAAACGCTCTGATCCACGGCGTATTCGGTCGTGTACGTGAGTATGTTGTTGCTGACCGCCATGAAGCCGCTGGCAAACGGGAAGCCGTTGGTTCGAGCGCTGGCACCGGCATTGACATTGGTGAGGTTGGTGGGTATGCCCAATGAGTTGCCAACACCGAAGTTGTTGAAAGGTGACAGCACTCCGTCATCCGTCTGGGCGGTTGGGCTCCAAAATCCATTCCATCCGACAAAGGCGAAATTGGTATTGCCCGCCGCCGGTCCACCAAATGTCTCGCGGTAAATGGTGTCCGCACGCGTTGCTTGCATCGAGAGCAGGATTGCTCCTGCCAATAGGACGAATTTCTTCAAAGAAATCATTGGTTGGTTCCTCACCTTGAATGTGAACGTTTGCATGATACTTTCTCCCGCCTTTCCATGCCACGGTAATTCTCGCTTCTCGCGGTTGCATTAATACAAAATCCGGACGGATAATGCAAGCGTTTTCTTTTGCTTTTTACAGAAAAACTGTCTTTTGCGAAAAACGTTGTGAATCAGAGCAATACGGCATATGCAAACGTTATCTTGATGGTTATCCTTGGACGCCTATCTTGTTATCGATGCCAAACCTGTCTGAATTCGCCGCGAAACAATCTCACTGCTTTGCCAAGGGCAGTGGCAATCCGTTTGTCTCACAGCACAATGATGACCTTGCGGACCGTCTCACTTACTTGTCACTTGCGTTGTCTTGCCACCCGCCGCCGAGGGCCTTGTAAAGAGCGACCAGATCGGTGGAAATGGATTGTTTACTCTGAGCCAGAGCGGTTTGAGAAGAGTACAAAGAACGTTCGGCGTCCAATACGCTCAGGAAATCGGTCGTGCCCTGGGTGTAAAGCTGCATCGAAAAATCCAGCGCCCGGCGATTATCAGTGACCGCATCGCTGAGGGCCTTGCGGTGGTCCCATTCTTTAGCGAAAGCAACGAGAGCATTCTCCACGTCTTGCAATGCCGTCAACACGGTTTTTTGGTAGGTTATGTAGGCTTGGTCGCGCAGGGCCTTTTGCAGTCGCACATTGGACACAATGCTACCGCCCTGGAAAATCGGCCAGGTGACCTGCGGGCCAGCCGACCAAAGGCGACTGCTACCAGCGAACAAGGTTCGCAGAAGGTCGCTTTGGTAGTTGACGGAACCGGTCAATGAGAATTTCGGAAAGAGATCGGATGCGGCAACGCCAATCTGGGCGGTGGCCGCATGCAGTTGTGCTTCGGCCGCGCGAATATCCGGCCGGCGACGCAGCAGGTCCGAGGGCAGCCCAACGGGAACCTCCGGCGGCGTGAGCGGAACGCGGCCGGGTTTGGACAAGTCATCCAATAAATCAGCCGGCGGACGGGCCAGGAGCACGCTCAAGGCGTAGATGTTTTGGTAGAGAGAAGTTTGCAGGACCGGAATTACCGAGGCGGTCGTGGCCACTTGTGCATCAGCGTTGGCTGTGTCCAGCGCGCTGGCGAAGCCGGCGGCCACGCGCTGATGAGTCAGGTCGGCCGTGTGTTGCTGGGCTTTGAGATTTTCTTCAGCAATGGCGATTTGTTCCTGGTTGCTGCGCAGTTGAATGTAGTTCAGCGCGACTTCGGAAATGAGCGTTACCTGGACGTCGCGAATACTTTCTTTGGAGGCCTCGATGCTCGCATTGGCTGATTCAATGCTGCGACGAGTTCCGCCGAAGATGTCCAATTCCCATACCGCATCCAGGCCCGCCTGAAAGGTGTTCCGAGGAACGGTGCTGTTGCGCGAATACCCACCCGACGCAGTGACACCGGGCCACAAGCCGCCCGCCACAATGCCACGAGAAGCGCGGGACGCCCGGAGACTGGCTTCGGCGAGTCGAACATCCAAATTGGTCCGCAGCGCCTCCTCCACCAACGACGTGAGCTTCGGGTCCTGAAACTTCTCCCACCATTTCGTCAATGACGCGGCTTGTGTGGTAGCAATCGAAGCCGCATTGGTGCCGGCCTCCGTCGTTCCCACCCAAGAAGCTGGAATCTTGGTTTGAGGAGTCTTATAGCTCGGCCCCACGGCGCAGCCGCTGAGGATAAGAATGACCAACAAAGCCGCTTGCCGACTATTCATACCGTAGCGCCTCAATCGGGTCGAGCCGCGAAGCCCTCCACGCCGGGTAGTAGCCGAAGACAATTCCGAC
>JBGOTY010000276.1:0-5139 GCA_041476745.1 Verrucomicrobiia bacterium
ACTCCGAGCAGCAATACCAAGCCGGCGACAGGGATATTATCCATGGAAGCCAGCGTCGCGGTGAGGGTCACGAACCCAGCGCCGGCGACTCCCGCGGACCCCTTGGACATAAATAGCAAAACTCCCAGGACAACAAGCTGGTCCCAAACTGCCAACGGCGTGTTGGTGGCTTGGGCGACGAAGATCGCGCCCATTGTCAGATAAATCGCGGTACCGTCCGCGTTGAAGGTGTAGCCCGCTGGCAGCACCATGCCAACGACAGGCTTGGCGCAGCCCAGTTGCTCCAGCTTGACCATCATCTGCGGTAGCACGGCTTCGGTCGAAACGGTCGCAAAAACTATGAGTATTTCATCTTTGATGAATTTGAGGAACTTCCAGAGAGAGACGTGGTTCATCCGGGCGATGCCGCCAAGGACAATCACGACGAAGGTGAGACTGGCAAGATATACGCAACCGATCAACTTGCCGAATGAGATCAGGGTGCCGAGTCCGTATTTCCCGATGGTGAAGGCCATGGCGCCGAGCGCCGCCAGCGGGGCCAGCCGCATGATAAAGCGCACAATGCCGAACAAGCCGTGCAGAGCAGAGTCGATCACCCCAACGATCAATTTCCCCCGGTCGGGAAGTTGCGCCAACGCCAGGCCCAACAGCACCGAAAACAGCAGGACTTGGAGCATGTTGCCTTTCACGAAGGCGTCCGCGATGCTGGTGGGGATGATGTCCATGAAGAAGCTGACGGCATCCGGTGATTTGGCCGCGGAAGTGTACGAGGCGAGCGATCTTGTATCCAACGTGTTGGGATCGACATTCATCCCGGCTCCCGGTTTCAAAACGTTCACCACGGCGAGCCCGATGACGAGCGCCAGCGTCGAAACGATCTCGAAATAGATCAGCGCCTTGACACCAACCCGGCCCACTTCCTTCAGGTTCCCCATTTCCGCAATGCCGACGACAATCGTTCCGAAGATGATCGGCGCCAGCACCATTTTGACAAGCTTGATGAAACCGTCCGCTAGCGGCTTGAGCGATTCTCCAAAGCCGGGGTTGAGAAAGCCGATGATGACGCCCAGTAAGACACCGAGAAGTACCTGAAAATACAGATGACCGAATAAAGTTGCCGCCCTGCCGCGTGTTTTGCCCATGGCTTAGTCGCTCAATGATTTCATCAACGTAAAGAGTTCGGCCTTGGTTTCAAAACCTACACCCGGGACGTTTGGCAAACCGACAAATCCATTCTTGATCGCAATACCATCCGCGAAACCGCCGAACGGTTGGAAAACACCGGGATAGGATTCATTGCCGCCGAGATGCAACCCGGCGGCGATGTTGAGCGACATTTGATGACCGCCGTGCGGCACGACCCGGCGTGTTGACCAGCCGTGCTGCTGAAGCATTTCCAGTGTGCGCAAGTATTCGACGAGGCCGTAGGACAGCGTGCAATCAAATTGCAGCCAATCGCGATCGGGACGCAGGCCGCCGTAGCGAACCAGGTTGCGGGCATCCTGGTGTGAAAAAAGATTCTCGCCCGTGGCCATCGACAGGTCGTAATGCCTGGAAAGCTCCGCCTGCAGGGCATAGTCCAGTGGATCACCCGCCTCTTCATACCAGAACAGGCCGTACGGCTTCACCGCCTCGCCATAAGCTATGGCAGTGTCCAGGTCGAAACGGCCGTTCGCATCGACCGCGAGGAATTTACCGTCGCCCACTACTGCCAGCACTGCCTCGATGCGACGGATGTCTTCGTCGAGCGGAACCGCGCCGATTTTCATCTTTACCACCTGATAGCCGAGATCGCGATAGTGTTTCATCTCGTTCTGTAAGGCAGTCATGTCCTTACCGGGGTAATAATAGCCGCCGGCGGCGTAGACCCAAACCTTGTCATCCGCCTGTCCCCCGCGATAGCGGTCCGCCAGCAGTCGGTACAGCGGCTTCCCCGCGATTTTGGCGACGGCGTCCCACACGGCCATGTCGATGGTGCCCACCGCAACCGATCGCTCGCCGTGCCCTCCGGGCTTCTCATTGGTCATCAACGCGGCCCAGATGCGGAAGGGATCCAAGTTCTCGCCGGTCTCATCCACCAACGTCTTGGGATCGGCGGCCATCAGTCGCGGGAAGAAACGTTCGCGCATCAACGCTCCCTGACCATAGCGGCCATTCGAGTTGAACCCATAACCAACCACCGGCTTCCCGTCACGAATGACATCGGTGATCAACGCAACCACGGAGCACGTCATTTTTGAAAAATCGATATATGCGTTGGTAATGTTGGAAGCGATGGAGACTGTCTTTTCCCGGATTTCTACAATGCGCATTTCAAATCTCACTAAATGAACAAGAACCTACCGTTGGCTACTCCGGTGACACATCCGCCGGTAATGGCGTGCTCTTCACACTTGAACCCACTGGCTCCGGTAGGCGGCGTATGCACAACGCCATATAAGGCTTTCCCGGCAGCGCGGCAGCCCGGCCTTTGTCGTCGACGAAATGATAGTTGTCTTTCTTTTTCGTCACGAACTCGCCCTCGACCGGCGTGATGGTCATGGCCCACGTGTCGAGTACCTCGACCCTGAATTTCATGCCGTTGGCGATGTGATCCTTGTAGAGTTCAAAAGGCCACGACCGTGGTGTCTGTTTGCCGAAATAGAGCAGATAGTATTCGCCGAGTTTGCCGCCCATGTTTGAGTCCTGCCATTTGTCAATCGGGTCAATGCCGGTCGCCGGACTTTCCGCGAGCACCTGGCGGAGGAACGCGAGCCGCGGAGCGCTCTGCCCGTAGAGCTTGCCGCCATCGGAAGTCCACAGCGTATGTTGTTCGTTCGTCACAACTTCGCCGTGAGTCACATACGTGCCTGCGACGGTGCCCTGCCAGAAACGAAACACCATTTCCTCGGCGGAAAGGTTGCCCCAGCGCTTCCAGATGTTGCCCTCGTATTTCACCTCGTCGTAAACGACCGGCTTGCGATACACATCGCGATATAACTCGGCGCGACCCGCGTCCTCCACCGCCGCTCCATTTTGGATACTGGCGTGCGTGACCCACGGCTGCGTATTGTTGTAAATGAGGAAGCCGTTGTGGATGGAACGCAGGTGTCCGTAGGGATCAGCGCCTTGCAAGACCTGGAACAGGCGGTCCCAATCAGACTCCTTTTTTTGCTTGTTGAAATCGTATTCGTTGGACAGCGACCACCAGACGTTACGATACGCGGCCAGGCGGCTGACGAGATAGCGCACGTATCGATCGTCCACTTGCGCCGGCATACGGTCGAAACCCCAACGGCCTTTGTCGTAGGGATCGAATAAAATCAGTTCCGCCTCGATGCCCCGGTCGCGAAGGTCGCCGACACGCTTTTCCAAATGCCGGAAGAACTGCGTATCAAAGCGGGAATGATCCCACGTCTTCGGCGGCGTTCCGGCAAATGGGTAAAGCGCCAGTTCGTTTGTGTTCTCGGGGTTATGCTTGGGGAAAATGCACATGCGGATTTTATTGAAGGGCGAGGCCGCCAGGCTGGCGAGCGTTTGCTCCTCCAACGCGTCGACCATGTGCACCCAATTATAAGAAGTCGTGCCTAGCGGACGGAACGGCGTGCCGTCGCCATAGGCAAAGTGATACGTGTTGGCTACCTGGACTGGTCCATGGTTGCCGACAGTGGGTGCGGTGACAGTGAACTCGCCCGTTTTGCCATCCAACTCGGGGCGGTTGCTGTGTGTCGTGTAGTGCCAGTCCCCAAGCTTGTCCGGCATGAACCGCACACGGTAGTTTCCGTCGCCGTCATAAAAACCGGCCACCTCGACCACGGAAGCAATGCACGAAAAGCGAGCGGAAAACTGGACATCCACGAAAGGATTGCCATTGGTCGGCCCGGAGAGCGGGATGTCAAGTACACCCCACTGCTCAACCGTTGCCTCAGCGGCGTTGACCGACCCGGCAAGCAAAGCCAACAACGCGAGACTGCCGAAACAGGATTTGAGGCACCGGATGGATGCACGCAGCATGGCAACCAGAATCCATACAGGTTTGCCAACCGGATTTACAGCCCTATCTGCGAGCGACTGAAGAGTTCGTCAATTGACCGGCTCGAGTATGATTGTCCACACCTCACAGAAAACGGAGTGTTGGATGGAAAGGCGAATCCTTCTGGCGCATTTGACGAGAATTCTCTCGACAGACCATCAGTTGTTTGTTACTCAAAGCGTCCGAAGAAGCAGGCGAGTTGCTTCCTGTCTTGTACTCTGTTCCTGTCGGCAGGGTTCAAATGCGAGGTTTGGATTGAACGCGAGAACCGAGACGACTGCGGAACAAATCAGGCGTTATTGTGCGACGACGGTTTCCCAGATGCGGTGTCCCTACCACCACAGGAATGCACGGGTTGAAGTCGAAGACGGAAGATTCGATACATACTACATCGACGTTTTCACGTGCTGTGAAGAATTCGAAAGACGTGTCCGTGAATCGCTGAGAAATACCCGTTAGGAAGCCTCGGCCCCGCCCTGCTAACGTCGGTCTGGGGGAAAAGGACTTCTTCCGCCGTTAGGGAACCAAGTGGATCCGATAGAATTGAAGCGGCGTATTGGTAACGGTGCCCGGGTCCAGATAGTTCGTCGTGGTGACGGCACTGCCCGTGATAATAATGTTCCCGCTGATATTGGAATAGCTGCCACCGGGGTTGGGCGCGGTCTCCACCGCGTTTGTCAGTCCACCCGCTGTCATCCACGTAATGCGCACATCGCTTCCCTCCAGCGTGATGCCCGTGATGTGGAACGGAGAACTGCTGTCGGTCGGGTTGGTCCCGAGCAGGAATTCCTGGAGATTGGACAAGCCATCGCCATCGGGGTCGGCAGCGGCGACGGTGGGATCGAAGGGATTGAGGCCGTATTGCTGCTTCCACCCGTTGGAGATCCCGTCGCCAACTTGGCTCTTGCTCGGATCAAGAAGCGGTTGGGTAAACAGCTCGACAAGATTGGTGTCGGTGGCAAGTCAGGGATTGTGGCTGCTCGTGCCCAGTGACAAGGACAAGGAGGCGGTGATCGACCGCGCCTATGGCGAGGGGCAGCAGATGCTGGAGAAGTTGGCGGAGAATCCGGAGCTGATCCGGCAGGCGAAAGGGCATGCCGAGGGCGCGATCGGATCGTTCCTGGGCG
>JBGOTY010000277.1:0-5125 GCA_041476745.1 Verrucomicrobiia bacterium
CCCACGTCGACTTCCTCAAACGGGATGCCGTGCGTCTTCAAGTAATCCTTGGCTTCGACGCACCAGCCGCACCGCGTGCGCGAGTAAAGTTTGATGTCCCGCATGATTTTTCCTTGTGAATCGTCGACTAACACCGCAAATTGGATGCCGGTTGCAACCTTGGGGTTGCGGGTAAACTCATGAAAATCCTGATCGCCGATCCAATCTCAAAGCGTGGAGTCGAATTGCTGCGGGCCAACAAGGCTTTTCAGGTTGACGAAAACGTCGGCCTGAAGGAGGACGCGCTCTGCGAAATCATTGGCGGGTACGACGCGCTTGTTGTCCGCAGCCAGACCAAGGTCAATAAGCGCGTCCTTGAAGCCGCCAAGAGGTTGCGCGTTGTCGGCCGCGCCGGCGTTGGTGTCGATAACGTTGACGTGGACGCAGCGACGCGCCGGGGCATCATCGTGATGAACACGCCCGGCGGCAACACGATCTCCACCGCGGAGCACACGTTCTCGATGATGATGGCGCTGGCCCGCAACATTCCGCAGGCCCACATGTCGATGAAAGCGGGGAAGTGGGACCGCAAATCCTTTGAAGGCAGCGAACTCTACAACAAGACCCTTGGCGTCATTGGCATGGGACGCATCGGCACGGAAGTGGCGCGGCGGGCGATTGCGTTCGGTATGCGTGTGTTGGCGTATGATCCGTTCCTGAGTCTTAGCCGCGCGAAGGCGCTGCAAGTCGAGGTCGTGGAACTCGACGAGATCTATGCGCGCTCGGATTTCATTACGGTGCATGTGCCGATGACCGACCAGACACGCGGGATGATCAACAAAGAGACCATCGCGAAGATGAAGGATGGCGTGCGGCTGATCAATTGCGCGCGCGGCGGCATTATCACCGAGAAGGATTTGTACGAGGCGATCAAGAGCGGCAAGGTTGGCGGCGCGGCGCTCGACGTTTATGAGCAGGAACCGCCGAAGGATTCGCCGCTGCTGGAATTGCCGCAGGTCGTGATGACGCCGCATCTTGCGGCATCGACGCAGGAAGCGCAGGAATCTGTCGGCGTCGAGGTCGCCGAGCAGATTGCCGATGTGCTGGCGGGCGGCACCATTCGGAACGCTGTGAACATGCCGACCATCGATGCAAAAGTGTTGGCCGTGTTGCAGCCCTACCTGACCTTTGGCGAGAAGATGGGCCGGCTGTTGGCTCAGATCGCCCCGCAACGCATCGAGCGGCTGGCGATTGAGTTTTGCGGTAAGGCCGGAGAGTTGGAGAGCGGCCCGATTGGGCGGGCGGTTTTGAAAGGCTTTCTCGAAAACGCGCAGGGTGGCGACGTGAATTACGTCAACGCGCCCGTGATCGCGCAAACGCTCGGCATTCGCGTCGGCGAAGTGAAGAGCAGCGAACCGATCGATTATGCGGAGCTGATCAACGTCCGCGCGTTTGTGGAGGGACAGGTCGCGAGCGTCTCCGGTACGTTCTACGGCTCGGCGAATAATCCACGCATCGTCCGCATCAATGATATGCCCGTCGAGGCCGTGCCGAACGGCGTGCTCTTCATCATGAGCAACAAGGACCGGCCCGGCATCGTCGGCTGGATCGGTACGATCATGGGCAAGCACGGCGTCAACATCGCCAGCATGTCCCTCGGTCGCGACAAAGAAGGCGGCCAGGCCCTTACAGTGCTGAAC
Organism: Verrucomicrobiia bacterium; assembly: GCA_041476745.1. Classification (GTDB taxonomy): domain Bacteria; phylum Verrucomicrobiota; class Verrucomicrobiia; order Palsa-1439; family Palsa-1439; genus Palsa-1439. Next base: position 1,680 of record JBGOTY010000277.1, read on the forward strand.
CTCGACAGCGCCCCCAGCGACGCGCTCCTCGCCGAGATCCGCAAGGACAAAGACATCTTCGACGTGAAGGTGGCGAAACTGTAAGTGAAGCTCTCTCCCGACAAGAAGCTCGCGGGCGTTCTATGTCCCGTCTTTGCGATTCGCACCGAGGGCGACCTGGGCATCGGCGACACCGAAGGCGTGAACCAGATGATCGATTGGTGTCACAAGCACGGGTTCGGGATGTTGCAGGTACTGCCGATCAACGAGACGAGCGACGACAACTCGCCGTACAACGCCATCAGCTCGATGGCGCTCGACCCAACGACAATCGCCATCTCGCCCAAGTATGTTCCGGATTTGTCCGTGGCGAAGTTCAAGGAGATAGCGAACCCGGAGTTGCTCAAGGAGTTGCGTGCGGGTCCGGTGAAATACACGAAGGTGAAGGAACTGAAGCGCTCGCTGTTGCGCGCGGCATTTGAGGCGTTCCTAGCCGAGCACTGGAACAAGAAGACCGAGCGCAGTGAGGGGTTTCGTGCGTTTCTCAGTGAAAATGGGGATTGGATCTCCGACTATGCGATGTTCCGCGTGCTGATGGAGGACTACCACGACTGGCCCACGTGGGACGAATGGCCGCTGGATCGCCAGGATCCGAAGAAGGCGTGGTCGTGGTTCCTGTCGTTGCCCACGCAGCAGCGCGATGAATATGCCGAGCGCATCCTCTTCTGCGCGTATGTCCAGTGGATCGCCTACGATCAGTGGCAAAAGGTCAAGGAACGCGGTACAGCGAAAAATGTGTACCTGATGGGCGACATCCCCTTCGGCGTCAACCGCTATAGTTCCGACGTCTGGGGCAATCGCGCCATCTTCGACCTCGCCTGGAGCGGCGGGTGTCCGCCCGAGAAAGTTTTCAAGGTCGATCCGTTTACCGAGAAATGGGGACAGAACTGGGGCATTCCGCTGTACAAGTGGGAGGTTTCGCGGGAGCGCAACCACGATTGGTGGCGCATCCGTTGCGGCAACATCCACAAGGTCTTCCACCTCTTCCGCATTGACCACGCGCTTGGTTTCTTCCGGATCTATTCGTTCCCGTGGCCGCCGAAGGAAAACGGAAAATTCCTGCCGCTGACCGAGGAAGAAGCCACAAAATACACTGGTGGACGCCTTCCACATTTCCAGCCCTATGCGGATGATACGCCCCTGGGCGCGAAGTTTAACCAAAAGCAGGGCGATGAATTACTGACCATGGTGCTGGAAGCGGCAGGGGGTACCGCGGTGGTGGCGGAAGACCTGGGGGTGGTTCCTCCGTATGTACCGATTACCCTCGCTCGCCTGAAAATTCCCGGCTACAAGATTCCGCACTTCTTGCGCGAAAAGGATTACGCGTTTGTCGATGGAAAGACCTATCCACGTTTGTCGTTGGCAACGCCCGCGACTCACGACCACCCTCCCATTGCGAGGATGTGGCGCGAGTTGTGGGAGAAAGCGGATGGCGGTGACGACGGCGCGCGGTGGGATTTGAAACGGTGGATGAAATACTGCGGCGCGGAACTGGAGGCGCCTCCACGCGAGTTCAACGATCATGTCCATCAACTCATCCTGCGCGGCGTGCTCAACTCCAATTCCTGGCTCGCCGTGTTCATGATCACGGATGTGTTCGGTACCGAAGGCCGCTTCAATGTTCCCGGCGCTGTCAGCGAAGGGAACTGGTCCTATCGCCTTGATAAAACGGCGGCCGAACTCGACAAAGACCCGCACCTTCTCCATAAGACGCAAATGTGCGCAAAACTGGTGAAGGATACGCACCGTCAACCATGAGAGCACGCTTCATAGGTGCTTTCCTATCGTGCGTCGTGGCCGTTACGGGCTGTGGAGTCCAGACGCCCATCTATCGGGTGAAAGCGAAGCTACTTGTTAGCACCGTTGGCCCGGCCGTGGCGGGCAACGCTTCAATCCGTGAGGACACCGACCGCTTTATTGCCACGCAGATCGAAATCATGATGGGTTCGGCGATACTGCGACGGGTGCAGGATCGCCTGAGGAAGACGCCCGATGAAATCCGGGACAACTTGGCTAATCTGAAGGTGGCTCCGGTGCACGGGGCCGACATCATGGTGATCACCGTTGACAGCCCATCAGCGGATTTTGCGAGGGACTTTGCCAGCACGTTCGTGCAGGAATACCTGAAGTTCCGTGATGAGTTACGTGCCCAAACTTCGGGGGATGCTCTGTTGAAGTTGGCTCGCGAGATTAACCGGCTCGACGGCGAATTGAAGTCGGCCGACGATAGGTTGGTTGCTTTCGCCAAGGAACACAATGTTTCGCCCGAGGTGGCCCTAGAGCAAATGCACGGATTCCGCGAAGACCGTGACCGTCTTCAGAGCCTCCGCGACGCCCTGCTTGGCCAGTTAGTAAAAATCGATGCGTCGCAGTCGTTCAACTCCCACTATGTCTCGGTTCTCGAGCCGGCGACGTTGGAACGCGATCCCGTTCATTGACGCAGCGGCTGCGGCTTTTCAGGCGGTCAGATCGTGGCGAGGACTTCTTCCGCGTGACCGGGTGCTTTGACTTTGCGAAAAATCTTTTTGAGCGTACCGTCCGGGCCAATGACGAAGGTGCTGCGTTCGATGCCCATGTACTTCTTGCCGTACATCGATTTCTCCTTCCAGACACCGTACGCCTCGGCGATCTGGTGGTCTTCGTCGGCGACAAGCGAGTAGGGGAGACCATGCTTCGCAATGAACTTTTCGTGCGACTCGGGTGAATCGGGGCTGATCCCGATGACCACGGCGTTGTTGTCCTGGATCTTCTCGTAAAGATCGCGGAACTCACACGCTTCGGTCGTGCAACCGGGGGTAAAATCCTTTGGGTAGAAATAGACGACGATGGTCGAGCCTTTGTTGGCCGCCAATTCGAGAAACGACGGGGCTTTATCGCCTTCCTTGAGTTCTTTCATTGCCATCTCCTTTGAGTTGCACGCCAATTTTCGGGCATAAATCTGCGACTTCACATTGGATGCAGTCCGGGCGGCGTGCGTTGCAGCGCTTCCTCCCGTGCCAAATTAGCAGATGGGAGAAATCAATCCAGTCTTCTCGCGGAACGATTTTCATCAAGGTCTGTTCGATCTTTTCCGGTGTCGTCTGCCGTGTCAGTCCCAAGCGGCGCGACAGGCGCATGACATGCGTGTCCACCACGAGGCCTTCGGCTTTGCCGTAAGCGACACCCAGAACCACGTTGGCCGTCTTGCGGCCAATACCGTCGAGTTGAATGAGTTCATCGAGCGTGTCGGGTACTTTGCCGCCATGTCCTTCCGCAATGCCCTGGCAACAATTGCGGATCGAACGCGCCTTGTTGCGGAAGAATCCGGTCGAGCGAATCATCGCCTCCAGTTCGCCGGAAGGCGCGGCGGCAAACCCGGCCGCGGTCCGGTATTTCTTGAAGAGCGCCGGTGTGACGATGTTGACGCG
>JBGOTY010000278.1:0-5118 GCA_041476745.1 Verrucomicrobiia bacterium
AAGAGCGTCTGATAACGGTTGCCCGCCAAGAGCGATTCGGTCAACGCCTTGATCGCCTGTGGCTGGTCTCCGCGCGGCTTGTATTTGCTGACGAGTTCGAAGGGCATTGGACACGAATCTAACACAGTCACGGCGATCCGCAATCTCGCTACATCGCCCCTCCCGCAGAAAACGCTGGTAGCGATAGCAATTTTGTTGCAGTCTCAAAGTCCGCAAGACGGACCGTCGGACAAGCTGCATCGCAACTGAACTTCGAGCAAGCTCTGGAGATGAAAAATGTTCACACACACTCGGCATGATTTCCTGAAGATGTTCGCTGCCTCCGTGATGGCTTTATCGCCGGCCGGAAAATTCGCTACCACCGCTTTCGCCCAAGCGAAGGAACCGCAGCCCGAAGGAAGCATAACTGTACGGGTCACAGCGGCCGATAAACGTTACACGCTCGTTGACCCGCTGCGCTGGCGCCGGGCCTCCGGTAAGGCGGGCACGAACACAATCGTAATTCTACCGTCCCAAAAGCAGCAACCCGTTCTCGGCTTTGGCGCGGCGTTAACGGATGCTGCCTGTTACACGATCAACCAGATGCCCGAGGCCGCGCGCGAAGAGTTGCTCCACGAGCTGTTCGACCCGAAGCAGATGGGCTTCAGTGTGTGTCGCCTTTGCATTGGATCGAGTGACTATGCCAGGACCATGTACAGTTACGATGAAGGCGAGCCCGATCCTCAGCTCAAGCGCTTCTCGATTGAGCATGACCGCGCGTACATCCTGCCAGTTGTTCGTCGCGCGCGGGAGATAAACCCGGATCTGTTTCTGTTCGCCTCACCGTGGAGTCCACCGGGCTGGATGAAGGATAACAATGCCATGTTCGGCGGCACCATCCGCGCGCACTACCTGGGCGCTTACGCGAATTACTTTGTGAAGTTTCTGCAGGCGTATCAGGCGGGAGGTGTGGAAGTCAATGCAGTCAGTTCTCAAAATGAGGTGGATACCGACCAGGACAGCAGAATGCCCGCGTGCCTCTTTCCCCAGGAAATAGAAGTTCGCTACGTGGGCGAAAACCTCGGACCGGCGCTGGAAAGCGCCGGTCTCAAGACGAAGATTTGGCTCCTTGACCACAATTACAATCTCTGGGGCCGCGCTATAGCCGAACTCGACGACCCGGCGGTGAGCAAATACACGAAGGCAATCGCCTGGCACGGATACATTGGAAAACCGGAATGGACCGAGAAAGTGCTGGCGGCGCATCCGGATGCTGAAATGTACTGGACGGAAGGCGGGCAGCACTTCGACGAGGAGGACTACGCAAGCTGCTGGTCGAAGTGGAGCTCAAAATTCACCGGGATCCTCCGCAATGGCATGCGCTGCATCATCGCTTGGAACATGGCCCTGGATGAGACCGGCAAGCCGAACATCGGTCCGTACAAGTGCGCTGGTTTGGTAACAATTCACTCACAAACCAACGAAGTTGTCCGTAGCGGACAATTCTGGGCATTTCAGCATTACACACATGCCATGCAGCGCAATGCCATCGTGATCGGGTCGGAGGGAGAGGTGACCGATGTGCAGCATGTGGCGGTGGTGAATCCCGATGGTCAGTACGCCGTTGTCTTGACAAACAGTGGCAAGGCCCCGACCACCGTGCAATTGCGCGACGGATCGAGCGCGGTCAAGGTCGACTTGCCGGCCGATTCTGTTACGACCCTCACGTGGAAGTAACCGGGGGTTTCCCGGTAGACGTGGTGTCAGGCATTGGACAGCCACCACTCTTGCTTTTCACGCCGTTACATTGTCTCACCGAGCCAATCGACCGTTTCGGTAATGACGCGCATTTCCCAAATGTGTTTATCGAACGTGTGGTCGGCGCCGGGGATAATCACTTTCTTGACCACGCGCTTGTGCGCCTGGAGGACGCGCTCGTACATGTCCGTGTGAAGGGCGGGGACGGTTTGATCCTTCGAGCCGTGGATGAGAAGCACGGGACACTGCGATTTTACCACCTCACGCAACGGTCGCATGTCCGCGAACTGGCGGATGAAGCCCACGCCGACAAGGTTGCCATCCTGGTCCGTGATGCCGGTCTCAGCCAGGGAGGAGACCGCCTCGGGCGTCGACAACTCGTCGAGAATGCCCTCGCCTTCCGCCACGGGAGCCAGTAGCACCAGCGATTTGATGCGGTGCTTCTCGCGGGCGACGACGTGGGCCGCGACCGCGCCGCCCATGCTGAGCCCGATGAGCGCAAGCCGTCGCGAGTTGATGTGTTTGTGGCGCGCCAGGAACTTGATCGCCTCCAACGCATCGGCCACCTCCGACCGGATCGTCATGTCTTCGAAGTCGCCCGCGCTGTCGCCGGAGCCGCGAAAATCAAAACGCAGGCTGGCGATGCCGTGCTCGGCGAGTGTGCGCGAAACTTTCACAAACATGCGGTGGGGTTCGACCTTCGTTCCGGTGAATCCATGCAGCAGCAGCGCTGCGGGAAAACGACCCTGGCCTTCGGGTAAATGCAACATCCCGACCACCTGTTGGCCCTTGGATTCAAAGACGACGGGCGTTTCCATGCCGCGGGATAGTAGAAGCGGCCAAAGTCATTGTCAACGCGGCGCTCCGCCGCTACAGTCAATGGCCATGCCCATTCAGTGCGACTATCACCTGCACACGCCGCTGTGCAAACACGCCGCGGGACCGATGGAGGACTACATCGAGCGCGGCATTGATCTCGGGTTGGTCGAGATCGGATTTGCTGACCATAATCCCCTGCCCGACGGCCGCAGCAGCAACGTGCGGATGGCGGAAGAGGAGCTCGACTACTATGTGGAGCGCGTGACGGAGTTGCGTTTTCGTTACCGCGGCAAGATTGACGTGATGCTCGGCTTGGAAATGGATTACCTCGAAGGCCTCGAAGGTTATCTGGCGCAACAACTCGCCCGGTATCCATGGGATTATGTGATTGGATCGATCCACTTTCTCGATAACGCCTGCCGCGAGTCATCGTGGCCGCGCCAGTACGCCGGTGATGGACACGCCCTCTACGCCCGCTATTTCGAGCGCCTGCGGCAGTTGGTGCGCAGCGGCCTCTGCGACATCGTGGCGCATTTCGACGTCGTGAAACGCTCCGGCTGCCTGCCGGGCGAGCGTGAAGCCGAAGACATCACCCGCACGCTGCAGGAAATCAAAGCGGCGGGAATCTGCCTGGAGATCAACACCTCGGGGTACCGCCATTCCGAGCTACCCGAGCCACAACCGTACCCGATGCTCCCCATTGCCGAAGAGGCGCTGGCGCTGGGCATCCCGCTCACGGTCAACTCTGACGCGCACGCGCCGGATCAAGTCGGCCTCAAGTTCCGCGAGATCGAAACGTTTCTGAAGCGGAAACATTGCGGGCAGTTGGCGAAGTTTGAACGACGGAAGCGTACGCTGTACGCGCTGCAGGACGCACAGAACGCTTCGCTAGGATGAAATGGCCGGCTGGCCCTTCCGGGCCGCCACGTCGTTGCGCCACGACAGGATGATGTACAACCCCACGCCGATGCAAATCGCGCTATCGGCCACGTTGAACGCGGGCCAGTGGTATTGGCCAACATAGAAGTAAAGGAAATCAGTCACGTGATGGACGCGCACGCGGTCGATTAAATTGCCGATAATCCCACCCGTAATCAGTCCCAGCGCGATACGCGAACCCGGGCGATGCAGTTGAAAGGTCTGCCGGAAAAGATACATGCCCAGGAGCGCCAGCAGTGAGACGACGACCAGCACCAGATTACAGTCCTTGAGAATGCTCCACGCGGTACCGGTGTTGGGCCAATTGACAAGGCTGAAGAAGCCGCTGATCACGACGCGGATCTCTTCCTCGCTGAGGGAGCGCACCACGAGCCACTTCGTCAGTTGATCGAGCACGGCCACCGTCACGGCGATGAGCGCGACCCATTGCATGGCGCGTCCTGACGTTACTCCTCGGACTCCTCCGCCTCGCCGCCGTCTTCGTCGGTGCCCTCGGTGAACATCGGCCCTTGCGGCGCCGGCCGACGATGGTCTTTCTCGATGCCGGACTGGCAGTTCACGCACAGGCGCGCAAACGGCACCGCTTCCAGCCGCGCCTTCATAATGTTTTTCTCGCAGTTACCACAGACTCCGTAGGTACTGTGCTCAAGCCGTTTGAGGGCTTCCTCAATTTCATACAGCGCTTCCTGTTCATTCGACACGAGGCTCAATGCGAATTCACGATCGAAATTATCGGTGCCGGCATCCGCCATGTGCAGGCTGTAGCCGCTCAACTCACCCGAAGCCTCCCGCTGGGTCCGCTTGAGATTGTCGCTGGCCAGGAAATTCACGCCGTCAATGAGATGATCGCGCAAATCGAGGAGCAGTTTCTTGTACTTCGCTCCCTCATCCTTGGAAAGTTTCAGCGTCTTTGCCGGGCGATTCTCCTCCGCGGCAAGCGCCTCCGCCGCTGCCCGCTTCTTCGCTTCGACCTTCGACACTTTCGCTTTCGGTGCCGCCTTGGTTTTCGAAATTGTCCCCATGGTTCCCCTTTTCGCAATCGCTTTCGGTTTGTCCGCCCTCGTCTTCTTGGCTTGTTTCTTCATAAACTTCTTTGATCCCACGGCATTTTTCATGCCCGCTGTTTCACGACTTCCGCGCACCGCCCGCACAACTCCGCATACGCCGCGTCGGCGCCCACATCTTCCGTCCACCGCCAGCAACGCACACATTTGCTGCCGGAAGCCGGGCTGACTTTCACGCGCAATTCGCCGCCCGTCGTTCGCGCGACCTTGACTCGCGACACAATCAACACCGTCTCCAGCACCGACCCGAGTGTTGACAGCAACTCGCGTGTCGCGTCGTTGTTCGCTTCAATCTCAACCTGCGCTTCCAGCGACTTCCCGATCGTCTTGCCCTGCCGTGCCTTCTCCAATTCCAGGTCGACAGCTGCCCGCACGTCGCGCACCTTTTTCCAACGCTGCTCCAACTCTTCGTCCCGCAGACTCTGGTCAACGTTCGGAAAACCAGCCAGGTGCACCGACTCCGTCTCTCGCCCCGGCAGGTAACTCCATACTTCATCCGCCGTGAACGGCATCACCGGCGCGAGCAGCTTCGCCAGAGTCACCACCGCCTCAAAAATCG
>JBGOTY010000279.1:0-5109 GCA_041476745.1 Verrucomicrobiia bacterium
ACTCATTCTCGACATCTTCGCGCAGCGCGCGCGGACGCGTGAGGGCAAGATTCAGGTGGAGTTGGCGCAGCTTCACTATATGCTCCCGCGGCTCGCAGGATTGTGGACCCACTTGTCGCGTCAGCGCGGTGGCATCGGCTCGCGCGGTCCCGGCGAACAACAGCTCGAAGTCGACCGCCGGCGCGTGCAGGAAAAAATCCACCGCCTCGAACACGCGTTGGATGAAGTGCGAAAGAACCGGCGCGTCGAACGTAGTGGTCGTCAGCGACTGCACTGGCCGCTGGTGTCGATCATCGGGTACACGAACTCGGGCAAGAGCACGTTGATGAACGCGCTGACGGGCGCGGGCGTGCTCGCGGAGGACAAACTATTCGCAACTCTCGATCCGACGGCGCGCAAGCTGCGCCTGCCGAACAATCAGAATATCCTGCTCTCCGACACGGTCGGTTTTTTGCGCAAGCTGCCGCATCATCTTGTCGAATCGTTCAAGGCAACGCTCGAAGAGGTCGTGGAAGCTGACTCGCTCGTGCATGTGGTGGATGTCAGCCATCCGCAGGCGTACGAGCAGAGCAAGGCGGTCGAGATTGTGTTGAAGGAAATCGACGCGTGGGGTAAATCCACTGTGGTCGCGCTCAACAAGATCGATAAACTGGAGAACGGTGCCACGACCTTCGGAAAATTCCAGCGCGAATTTGACCGGGCGGTACCGATCTCGGCGAAGAATGGTGAGAATCTGGATGCCTTGCGCGACGAAATCGCGAATCGATTGAAGGATCGTCGCGTGGATGTCACGTTGTCGATCCCGCAGGACCGCGCGAAGACGATCGCGCTGGTCTATCGCAGCGGTTACGTCACCGCGCGCGAGATGGAGAACGGCAACGTCGTGCTCCGGGCGCAAATCCCGAAAGTGCAGGCGGGTGAATTAACTCCGTATGTGGTGGACGAGAGTGAATAGTTCTGTGGGAGCGGCCCCGCGGTCGCGTGCAACCATCGCGACCGGGCGGCCGATTCTGCTGGCGCTGGCTGTGGTCTGCTTCGTAATGGGAAATGTGGCCAGCGAACCGGATCCGTCGCGTGATTGGGAATGGATCATCATTCATCACAGCGCGACGCGCATGGGATCGGCGGAGGTATTCGATGCGGCGCATCGCTCGCGCGGGATGATCAACGGGCTGGCTTACCACTTCGTCATCGATAACGGCACCGAAGGCAAATCCGACGGCTTCATCGAAACCGGGCCGCGCTGGATCAAGCAGATGCAAGGCGGTCATTGCCGCCAGGCGTACATTAACGAGCACGGCATCGGTATCTGTCTCGTCGGGAACTTCTCGGCCGATCAGCCCACCTCGAAGCAGATCGACTCGCTCGTGCTCCTCATCCACGGGTTGCAGGAACAATTCCACATTCCGAACGATCATATTCTCGGCCACGGCGAGGTGATCGGCGAATTCAGCGAATGCCCCGGCTCGCAGTTCCCGTGGGACGAATTCCACAAGCGGTTGCGTGAAGCGAGTGGCACGGGCGTTCCGGCCCGTGATCTACAAGCGCAGGCACACCGCCCATAATTATGACCACCTACTTAATTCGGGAGATGCCCGAGGGAGAGCGCCCGCGCGAGCGACTGAAGCTGCGCGGGGCGGCCGCGCTCAGCGACGCCGAACTGGTCGCCATCCTGTTGCGGACGGGAATGAAGGGCATCTCCGCCGTCCAGCTTTCCCACCAGATCCTCCGGGAGTTTCGCTCGCTGGAGGAACTCGCCCGCGCACCCGTCGAGGCGGTTGCGAAAATCAAGGGTGTCGGCGAGACGAAGGCTATCCAACTGAAAGCCGCCTTCGAGTTGGCGCGACGGCTCAGCGAGTCCGCGCGCGGGAAACAGCGGATCGTCAGCACACCCGAGGACGCTGCCGCTGCGGTGCGCGAAGACATGCGGGTTCTCGACCGCGAAGAGTTCCGCGTGCTCCTGCTGAATACGAAGAACGGTCTCATTAAGAAATGCGAGGTTTCCCGCGGCTCGCTCAACGCCAGCATCGTCGAACCCCGCGAAGTCTTCAAGGACGCCATCGCCGCTTCCGCCGCGTCGATGATCCTTGTGCACAATCACCCCAGCGGCGACCCCACTCCCAGCAGCGAGGACATCGCCGTCACCAAGCGCCTCGTCAAAGCCGGCGAGTTGCTCAACATCGCCGTCCTCGACCACATCATCCTCGGTCACCGCACCACCAAACGCGATCAGGATTTCGTCAGCTTGAAAGAGCTGGGATTGATGTAACGGTGCGTCACCCGCTCCGCTGGCAAATCCTCTTGTATTCTTCCAGCGCGAAGCGGTCGGTCATGCCGGCGATGTAATCGCAGATGGCGCGGTAGAGGCCGACCTTCTCCAGGCGGCGCTGGGTGCTTTCGCCCATGAGGCGCGGGTTGGCGGCGTAGGCGCGGAACAACTCCCCCATGGCGGCAACAGCGCGTTCGTGGGGCTTGTGGGCGACGGGATTGAAGTAAAGATTCTTGTAGAGGAAATCGCGTAGTTGCTGGTTCGCTTTCCTCAACTCCTTGCTAGCTGACCAGCGGCTTGCTCAATTGGCGCACTTCATCAGCGCTGTTGACCTTGGCCGCAGCGATGTTGGTGGCGCTTGTGGCGATCACGTCCGACACCTCGCGCTCGATCAGTTCGCGGATGGTAAATGCGCACTGCCGCTCCTGATCCATGCCGGGATGTTCGCGATTGACTCGCATGAACGTGGTCTGCCAGATGTCGACCTGTTTCAGTTGTTCAACGGTAATCAGTCCCGCATCCAGGCCATCGTCAAGGTCGTGCGAATAGTAGGTGACCTCATCCGCGACGTTGGCGATCTGCGCTTCGAGCGAAGACGACTTGAAGTTGAACTCCTCCAGATGCGTCGGTTTGTCATACTGCGTATAATGTTTCGCCAAACCTTCCCGTGTTTCCCACGTGAGATTCAGCCCGTTGAAATCGGGGTACTTTTCTTCCAATTCGGTCACAACGCGCAGCGATTGCAGGTTGTGCTCGAAACCCCCGTGGTCTTTCATCAGCTTATCCAACATCTCTTCACCCGCGTGACCAAACGGCGAATGCCCGAGGTCATGCGCGAGCGCGATGCCTTCGGCCAAATCCTCATTGAGCTGCAACGCGCGGGCGATGCCGCGGCTGATCCCCGCCACTTCCATCGTGTGCGTCAGGCGCGTGCGAAGATGGTCGCCCGTGCCGTTGAGGAAGACCTGGGTCTTGTATTCGAGCCGACGGAAGGCGCGGCTGTGAATGATGCGGTCGCGGTCCCGCTGAAAGTCCGTCCGCAGACCGTGCTTGGGCTCCGGAAAAGTCCGTCCACGCGAGTCGGCGGCCTTCTGCGCATAGGGTGCGAGAAGCTGGTATTCAAGTTGTTCCAGTTCGACGCGATCGCGTGACATCACGGGATCGGAGTGTCGCAAATCGGGTTGGTGGACGCAAGTGTTTGACCTGCGAGAACAGTGCGGTAATAATGTCCCGAATGAACCACGACGCCATCGATTTCATCGTTGCCTGCGATTCGCTGCGACACGTGAAACCAGCTACGAGCCTTTGAGTGTATCGTGTTTAAGATCACACAACTTCCCAGCGGCGTCCGAGTCGCCACCGCCGAGATGCCGCACATGGACAGCATCTCGCTCGGCATGTGGGTGGGCGTGGGTGGCCGCTATGAATCCGCCCGTTTCAGTGGCGCTTCGCATTTCATCGAGCATCTGCTCTTCAAAGGCACGCACCGCCGCAGTGCCAAACAGATCAGCCAGACCGTCGAAGGGGTGGGCGGTTACCTCAATGCGTTCACGGGCGAGGAAACCACCTGCTACTACGCGAAGGCGAGCCACGACCACTTCGACACCCTGCTCGACGTGCTCGCGGACATGTATCTGCATTCCCGCTTCACCACCGCCGACATCGACAAAGAGCGCGGCGTGATCAAGGAAGAGCTGCTGATGTACCATGACCAGCCCGACCATTACGTGCATGAACTGCTCACCGAAACGCTGTGGCCCGAACAGCCGCTTGGTCGTTCACTCACCGGCACGGCCAGGTCGCTTGACGCCATGGATCGTAGCGGGCTCCTCAATTTCAAGCAGAAGAAGTACGTGGCCGCCAATACGGTCGTGGCCGTCGCCGGTCACTGTGAGCATGACGACATTGTCCGGCGCGTTGAGAAGACGCTTCTGCTGCCGAGGAATGGCCGCTCGCCAGGCTTCGAGCCGGCGCATGAGGCCCAGCGGGGACCGCGCCTTCGTTTCTTCACCAAGAACTGTGAACAGTCCCACCTCGCCATCGGGATTCGCGGCTATTTCAGGTGATCCGCGAACGGCACGGTCTCGCCTATTCCATCCAGTCGTCAACAAACTACCTTTCCGACACCGGCGCACTGCTGATCTCCGCGGGTCTGGATACGAAGCGGTTGCAGCGGGCGCTGGCACTGATTCTCACGGAGCTGCGCAAAATTTCCCGGCAGCCGCCATCCGCGATTGAGTTGCAGCGCGCGAAGGATTACGCCATCGGCCAAATGCGACTGGGGTTGGAGAGCACCGCGAACCGCATGATGTGGCTGGGCGAACACTTGCTGGCTTACGGCGTGATCCAAACGCCCGCCGAGGTCGAGCGATACATCGCCGGGGTCACGGCTACCGACGTGCAAAAGGTTGCGGCTGACATTTTTCGCAACAATCGACTCAACGTCGCCGTCATCACGCCGAGCAAGGACGAGAAGGCGATCAGTTCCCTGTTGTCGTTCTGATAACTTCCCAGGCGAGCGCCGGCAAGGCCCAGGCCCACGGAGCGCGAAAATCCCGCAATTCATCCAACGTTTTCGTTACGGCATAGAGGTGGCGAAGTCGTTCGGGGCGGTCGTGGTAGTAGGTGACGAAGTCGTACAGCCAGACGCCCCAAAGTCCCCACGTCGCCAAGCGCGGTTGCAACGCGAAGACGACGAGGATGAACGCATCATAAACAACAAAATCGATTTTTCGGCTCGCCGGCAACTCACACAGCACGAGCCGCCGTTCTGTCGGGGCCATTTTGAAGCGCAGTTCGAAGACTTTTACGGCGAGCCCGAGCGGCATGGCCGCGACGAT
>JBGOTY010000280.1:0-5052 GCA_041476745.1 Verrucomicrobiia bacterium
CAATGTGATTGCCGGCGCGAGCGTGTAATAAAGTTTGTGCACGTGCCCCGGCAAGACGTCCTCCTTCAGCACCAGCTTCCCGAAGTCCGCTAACGGCTGTAACAGGCCCCACGGCCCGACGCGATTCGGCCCGATGCGATCCTGCATCCACGCGCAGACCCAACGTTCCAGCAACACCGTGTACGCCACGATGGTGAGCATCACGCCGATCACGCAGGCGATCTTGACGAGATTGATGAGGAGGAACGGGATCACGCCTTTGCCTCCACGGTTGCCGCAGGCTTTTCCGCCGACGCGGCTGGTGGCGCGGCCGCCGCCAACTTCAATTCCACGCCTTGGTCACCAATTTTGGATAGATTCAACCCCGCCAGCGGCGCGAGAGTACGCGTCATATCGGCGAAAACGTCTTCAATCGCCAGGTACTTGCCGTCGGCTCCCAACTCATTGAGCAGCGTGGCGAACGTCTGCCACTCCGGTCGCGCAATTCCGGGCGACGGAATCGCTGCGTTCAGTCGCTGCAGGCGTGCCCTGGCATTGATGAAGGTGCCGCGCTTTTCCGCAAAGGTAGCGCCAGCCAGAACGTAGTGGGCCAGCTCCGTCACCTTGTTCGGCAACGTATCGATCACAATCAGCAGTTCGAGCTTTCCGAGCAGGTCTTCCGCGATTCCGTGCTTCGTCACATTCTCGCCATGAATGATGAGCGTCTTGATCTTGCCCGACTTGATGGCTTCGGCGATGACCGGGATCCGGCTGCCGATGGGATCGGCGGTTACGCCCGCAAGCTTCGCGCCGTTTGCGTTCGGATTGCGGTCCGCGTTGAGCAGGAATTTATCGCCTTCGCCGATGTGCGGGACGCAATCGAGCAACTCCGCGCCGAGAACTTCGCGCACCAGTTTATTGAAAAGGAAAAGCTCTTCCGTGGTGGCGCGCGCGGTCCCGATCGCGGCAATCGTCGCGCCTTTGCCTTTCAATCCCTTAAGCTTCTCACCAATCTGCCGCGTCGCCTCGGGCCACGTCAGGTTGAACCGCTCGCCCATCGCGCCCGATTTCACCGTCGGCGCCACGAGGCGGTTCGGGTCATTGATAAACTGGTAATGCAGGCGGCCCTGGTCGCACATCCAGCACTGGTTGACCGCGTCATTGTCGCGGGGCGTCTGCCGATGCACCACGCCTTCGCGCGACCACAGCACCGTGTTGCAGCCCGTCGCGCAGTTCGGACAGACGCTCTTCGTTTCCTTGAGAAACCAGACGCGCTGCTTGAAGCGGAAATCATTCGATGTGAGCGCGCCGACCGGGCAGATGTCCACGATGTTGAGGTCGTAATTCGTGTTCGGCTCCATGCCGGGATAGCACGTCAGCGTGGAGTAACTGCCGCGTTCGACGAACCCGAGGCAGTCCTGTCCCGCGACCTCCTTCATGAAACGGACGCAACGCGAGCAGAGAATGCATCGCTCGTCATCGAGCATGATCTTCGGGCCGATTTCCGTCTTCTTCGGCTTGTGAACTTTCTCCTCGATGAAGCGGCTTTGCCCCTTGCCGTAGTCCACGCTGAATTCTTGCAGGCGACACTCGCCCGCCTGGTCGCAGATCGGGCAATCGAGCGGATGATTGACCAACAAGAACTCCATCACGCCTTCGCGCGCCTTGATCACTTTTGCGGAGCGCGTATGCACCACCATGCCCTCGGCCACGGCCGTGTTGCAGCCGATGGAAAGTTTCGGGCCGAACAGGATCACCGGTTTGCCGTCAGGACCCAGCTCCGGTTTCTTGTCCGGCCCCAGCTTCGGCATGCCGACATCGGCCAGGCACATGCGGCAGTTGCCCGCGATGGTCAGTTTCGGATGATAGCAATAGTGCGGCACTTCGACGCCGGCAAGCTTCGCCGCCTCGATCAGGTTCATCCCCTTCAGGGCCGCGGCCTCCTTGCCATCAATCATCAGTTTGACAGTATCCGCCATGGCTAATGCTTCTTGCTTCCGTTGCCGTTCTTGCACGCGGTTTCGAACTCACTCCGGTATTTCGTGACGAACGCCTTCACGGGCCACGCGGCGGCTTCGCCGAGCGGACAAATCGTCTTCCCGTCGATGTTGTCAGCGACATCCCATAGCAAATCCACGTCTTCGGGACGACCATGGCCTTGCCGGATGCGGTGGAGCATCTTCTCCATCCACAACGTGCCTTCGCGGCAGGGCGTGCATTGTCCGCACGACTCGTGGGCGTAGAACTGCGCGACATTGAGCGTGCTCTGCACGATGTCGACCGTATCATCGAGCACGATGATGCCACCCGAACCGGCCATCGTGCCGGCTTTGCGCAGCGACTCGAAATCCAGCGCCACGTCAATCTGATCGGCTTTCAACACCGGCATCGAACTGCCACCCGGGATGACGCCCTTCAATTTGCGCCCCGCTTTCAAGCCGCCGCAAAGATCATCAATCAACTGCCGCATCGTCAGTTTGCCCATCTCGAATTCGTAATAGCCCGGCCGTTTCACCGGGCCGCTGACGCACACGAGCCGCGTCCCGCGCGAGCCGGGTACGCCGAGTTCCTTGAACCACGCGGCGCCGTTGTTGATGATGTGCGGGATATTCGAGAGCGTCTCGACATTGTTTACGAGCGTCGGACAACCGAACAAGCCAACCACTGCCGGAAACGGCGGCTTGATGCGCGGATAGGCGCGCTTGCCTTCCAGCGATTCGATCAGGCCGGTTTCCTCGCCGCAGATATACGCGCCCGCGCCGCGATGGACGTAAATCTCGCAATCGAATCCCTTGCCGAGAATGTTCTTGCCCAGGAAATTCTTCGCGCGCGCTTCTTCAATCGCCTTGAGGAGGATTTTTGCGCCATACGGCATCTCGCCGCGGATATAGATGTACGCCACGTGCGCGCCAACGGCGTAGCACGAGACGACGATGCCCTCGATGAGTTGGTGCGGTTCGTAGTGAAGTAGCTGACGGTCCTTGAAAGTGCCGGGTTCGGATTCATCGGCGTTGCAAACCAGGTAAATCGGCTTGCCGGTACCCTTGGCAAGGAAACTCCATTTCATCCCGCACGGAAAACCCGCGCCGCCACGCCCACGAACCTCGCTGTTCTTAACCTCGGCGACGATATCGTCGGGTTTCATGCCGAGTGCTTTCGGCAGCGAACGGTAACCGCCTTCACGAACATAATCGTCCAGTGACCCCGTGTAACCGGGCTTTGTCAGGTTTGCGAGCAGGACGCGTTTCTCCAGCGGATGCGGCGCAACCGGTTTCGGCAACGGTTGCGGCTCGATCTTGCCGGTGGTCTTGATTCGGTCGATGATTGCCTCCGCCGCGTCCGGCGTAAGGCTTTCAAACAATTCGTCGTTGACCATCATCACCGGGCCGGTCCCGCAGGCGGCAAGACATTCAACCGTGGAAATTGTAAAGAGTCCATCGCCCGTGTTCTCTTCAAGCCCAACGCCAAGCTTTTTCTTCAGCCGTTCGAGAATCCCGCCGCAGCCGCACAACTCACAGGAGAGCGTGCGGCAGACCTTGATATGGAACTTCCCGCGCGGTTTGGCCGTAAACATCGGGTAGAACGCGATCAATTCCCAGACATTGATCGGCTGCAACCCGAGCTTCGTCGCCGTCCATTCCACTTGTTCCTTGCCGAGATGACCGAATTGCTCCTGCAAGAGATGCAGCAACCAGAGCACCGCCGCCCGCTTGTGTTGCGGCGGGTAGTGCGTGACGATCTCGTCGATGTGCCTCTCTAATTCTGCTGGAACGTTCAGTGCCATTGAAAATCCAAAAACTCAGCGGTCACACTCTCCCATCACGAAATCGATGCTGGCGAGGATGGTGACCATATCGCTCATCATGTGGCCCTTCGCCATCACGGGCAGCGCCTGCAAATTCACGAAGGATGGCGCGCGAATCTTCAACCGGTGCGGCGTGCCGCCGCCCTTGCTGACAATGAAGAAACCCAGTTCGCCTTTCGGGTTCTCTGCCGAGAAATAAATCTCGCCTGGAGGCGCATTGATGCCTTCCGTGACGTTGATGAAGTGGTGGATCAATTCCTCCATCTTCGTCAGCACCGCTTCCTTGTCCGGGAGCAGAATCTTCGCATCCGGTGAATTCACGGGACCGTCCGGCAGATTGTCAACAGCCTGGTGGAGAATACGGACGCTCTGGCGCATCTCTTCCATGCGGCAGAGATAGCGGTCGTAGCTGTCGCCCACAATGCCAACCGGTACCTCAAAATCGAAATCTTCGTACGAACTGTACGGGTGCGATTTGCGGATGTCCCAATCGACGCCCGAGCCGCGCAAACACGGGCCCGTAACGCCGAGGTCGATCGCATCCGCCTTCTTCAATATGCCGATACCGCGTGTGCGGTCGCAGAAAATGCGGTTACGCGTCAGCAACTTGTCGGTCTCATCGACAGTTGCCGGGAATTCCTTGAGAAACTTGCGCAGCATCGGGATAAACTCCGGCGTCAGGTCCCTCGCCAAACCGCCGATGCGGGTATAGCTGGTTGTGAACCGCGCCCCGCTGATGCATTCGGCCATGTCATAAATCTTTTCGCGCTCGCGAAACAGATAGAGAAAAACGGTCATCGCGCCGATGTCCATGGCGAACGACCCAAGCCCCAGCAGATGCGAACTGATGCGCGCCAGCTCGGCGCAAATCACGCGGATGTACTTGCAGCGCGGCGGCACGTCCATGCCCATTAATTTCTCGACTGCGTACGCGTAGGTCACGTTGTTCGCCAACGGCGCGAGATAGTCGAGGCGGTCGGTGTACGGGATGAACTGCGTGTACGTCATGTTCTCGGCGATTTTCTCGTCGCCACGGTGGAGGTAACCGATATCCGGCCAGACATTGACGACTTCCTCGCCGTCCAACTCCAGCACCACGCGCAAGACCCCGTGCGTGCTGGGGTGTTGCGGCCCCATGTTGATGATCATCCGCTCGCCGTGCAGTTCCCCTTCCAGCGCGTCTTGAGCGCGAGCGGCCGAGTCGATCAATTCCATTTCGTGCTGCGTTGCCATGCTTCGACCAACCACTACTTCGGACGAATCACCCC
>JBGOTY010000281.1:0-5019 GCA_041476745.1 Verrucomicrobiia bacterium
CCTCGACGGCATCCTCCTCGAAGCCGTTGGCCCGCCCGCGATTCCTGATCGGGGTAGGGCGGGCTGGCCCAGCCCGCCGCATTCCGCCACCGACGAATCCCTGCCGAAACAATCACCCCTCACCCCCATCTACCGCGACGACACCCATGGAATCTGGCTCTATCATGGCAACTGCCTCACCATCCTCGACGCCATCTACGCCAAGTACGGCGACGACGGCCACTTCGACATGATCTTTGCAGATCCACCGTATTTTTTGTCGAACGGCGGCATCACCTGCCACGCGGGAAAAATCGTCAAGGTGGACAAGGGCGCTTGGGATAAGTCGCGCGGCCCCGAACTCAACCACGAATTCAACACCGAATGGCTCAAACGCTGCCAGCGCGTCCTGAAACCCAACGGCACCATCTGGATAACAGGCACCCACCACGTCATCTTCAGCGTCGGCTATGCGATGCAACAACTCGGCTTCAAAATCCTCAATGACATCGCCTGGGAAAAACCCAATCCGCCGCCAAACCTGTCCTGTCGCTACTTCACCCACTCGACCGAAACCGTCCTCTGGGCCGCGAAAACCGAAAAGAGCAAACACGTCTTCAACTACAAGGTGATGAAAGCCGTTACCGGGAAACAGATGAAAACCGTGTGGAGAATGCCCGCCCCGGGGAAGGTGGAGAAAACATTCGGAAAACACCCAACTCAAAAGCCCGTCGCCCTCATCGAGCGGTGCATCCTTTCCTCAACCCACACTGGCGACCGCGTCTTAGACCCATTCCTGGGCGGCGGCACAACCGCCGTAGCGTGCGTAAGGAATTACCGCCTCTTCGTCGGCATCGAACTCGACTTCGCGCACCTACAACTCGCCATCAAGCGCATCGACCGCGAAATAATAGAAATCTGGCTCCGCGAATTCCGCATCCGCATAGACGTTTCCGTTGTAGGCCGCGTGCCCTCACGCGGCGCTCCGGAAGGCTGTCATCCTGAGCTTGTCGAAGGATCTCTGTCGTTCTCCGGCGATTGCCACACAAAAAATGATCCGAATGATCTTGATCCCGGTACCAGATCTATGGATCGGATCAGAGAAATGGCCGAGGTGCCTGACATTCAAACCGAGCGCATCTTCCACGAGACGAAATTCGTCTTCCTCTCGTGCGCTCAAGCCCGCCCCGGCAGCGTCGTCCACACCACCGTCGATGCGGATGTCCAATCCGCTTGGACGCACACGCCGCAATCCGTGAAGCTCCAAACGACACACATCGTCCGCTGCGAGACAGAAATCCTCCGCGTGAAATAGACTGGCGACCAGTGGTCCACTTTGGTATTGGTTCGTGTTGATGCCACAGCCCATTCCCTGGAAGGAGCTTGTTGCTGACACCATCCGCCACCTTGGCGGCGAAGCGTCGTTGAAGGATATTACAGCGAGTCTGGAGAAGAGCGCCTATCGTCCTAAGACTCCGACATGGCGCGCGACGATTCGACGAGTGGTTCGGCAGTACAGCATTTTCGAACCCTACGAGACAACTACCGGCCAAGCAGGCTACAGGCTTGTTGAGTTGCCGATGCCAGCCGGAACCACGTCAACAGGGACAATTGACTTGCATGGCGAGCAACAAGGCATGCTGCTTCAGTTAGGTACGCTCTGCGGCTATGAAACATTTACGAACTCGACAGACAAAGTGATTCGCCGTTTCCAAGGCGAGCCGATCTCAAAACTCGCGACAGTCCGTAACGACGCCGACGACCTGCTGGCATTGCCATTGGAAAAGATGCGGAATACCGACGTGATGTGGATGGATGAGGACTCTGTAGGCTTATATCCTCGGTACGCGTTTGAGGTCGAGCACACCACCAAGGTCAAGAGCGGGCTCTTGCGCCTGCTCAAAATTCCCGAACGATTTCAAACCAAGCTTTACATCGTCGGGCCCGGCGACGAAGAAGCCGATCTATTCGAGCGTTTCGTCCGTGAGTCCCCGTTTCGTCAGCACGCAAACCGGCTTCACTTTCATCGCTATTCAGAAGTCCGTGAGTTTTATCAATGCGGCGCGAGCTTCGATGCGCACAGAAAAGGATGGAGCATTGATCTCAAGGCCGCTCCCTAACGCTTGCCCGATGAGTTGCCTTTGGCACGGCGTCACGCTCCCCGCCGTCACTCGACTCGAAGTCCTCCGCGACACCGGCTTCCTATCCCACGTCGAGCGCGGCGTGTGGGCGGTGAAGTGACAATTGGAAGGAGTACGAAATGGATATTTCATTTAATTGCACGAACTGCGGTCAAAGGCTGGAGGTCGACGAGCGTGGTGCCGGCATTTCGACCGATTGCCCCAAGTGCGGCAAGCCGGTATATGTACCCAGCCGTCCAACTGTTTCGGAGGCGCAAGCACCGATGAGGGTCATTCTCAATCCTACTGAAAAGCCGGGCGCTCTACCCCCGTTCATCGAAGGCAGCCTTCATTGTATCTTCATCGCCGCAGTGCTCATGATTCTCGGCCTCTTCTTTTTTCGCGCCGGGTCAATTGCCGGGATGGTTCTTTACACGCTGGCGATTCCCTTCCACATCAGTGCGTTACTTTGCGCCATCTATGGAATCTGTAAGGGTTTCATCAGGCATGGCTTGGGGTTGCTTGCTGGAGTGGCGGTGCTCTACGTACTCTTCTTGGGAGGACCCCTATGGGGAATGGCGAAGCTGCACACGACAACCTCGCCGATGATGGAAGATATGCAAAAACAGATGGAAGAGATGCAACAGATGTTTAGGCAGAAATAACGGACGGATGCCCTTCGAGGATGGTGACGACTACCTCATCGACGTGTTCGACAGCGCCACCGAGTCCGCTGACGACGCCCATCTCACCACCCACACCTGCGACACCTGGCAACACGTCCTCGCCTTCTGCACCCACTACGACCACCTTTCCGTCTTCTGATCGCAACCGGGGTTTTCGGGGCAAAAAAATGGAGCTGAGAGGGAAACTAGCTTCGTGCGCACTCCCGACCCTGCTCCTCTCAGCTCTGTTTCAACATACGCCATATCCAGCCGAATGCAACCGGGCCGGTGTATTATAAGCATTCGAGGGATGGTGTTTTCCGGCAAATTGGACGAAAATAGACGCAATGTGGTACCTGATCGTCTTCTTGTCAGCGCTCACGGTCGATTTCGTTCCCTTCATCGCGCCCCCCGCGTGGACGATCATGGTGTTCCTGCTGGTAAGATTCGACCTGAACCCCTTATTCGTGCTGCTCGCCGGCGTTCCCGGGTCCACCCTCGGTAGATACCTGATGGGCCTGTGTGTCCCAAGGTTCTCCAACCTGTTCATCAAACGCAGCAAACATATCGAACTGGAATTCGTCGGGAAAAAACTGAGCGCGAAACTCTGGCAAAGCTGGCTCTTCGTTTTCCTTTACACGATGACGCCGCTCTCTTCCACGGCCCTCTTCACTGCCGCCGCCATCGCGAAAGTAAGGGCGATCCGTGTCGTGCCGCCTTTCTTCTGCGGCAAATTCGTGACCGACGCCATCATGCTCCTCATGGGGCGCTACGCCATCGAAAGCTTCACCACCATGGCGCACGGCGCTTTTTCCTGGAAACCGATTTCCGCCCTCGTGGGCGGCACCGTGCTCGTTGGCGTACTGCTCTTCCTCGACGGCCGCGCCCTGCTCCAAAGAAAGAAGTTCACCTTCAATTTCAAAATCTGGAAATGATTGGGGAACCGAGCGAGCGCAACCCCTCGCGTCATCCGCCAATGGATGGCGCATCCCCCCTGTACACCGACGCACCGAGCAGGGCCGCCAGATTGGCGTTGATCACTCCTCCCGCGATGACCAGAAACAGGAGCTGGTTCGGAAACAATTCCAGCGGGACAAGCGCCAGGATGGGAATGACCCAAAAGACCGTCCACATCACCATCCCGGCACGGAGAGCAGTCCGCGGTCCGGGGCCATAGCGGGGCCGCAGGCGCGCGTAAAGCCAAACGATAAAAAAGCCCACCAGGAAATTGGCGGGGATGAACGTCGCCCAGCCCGTGGGGTGTTTGCCCAGCGCCGCAAACGCCGCCGTCCAACGCTCGTCAAGCATCACGCGGTGCAACGCCAATTCGCCGGCGTTGATGACAACGCCAGCCAGCAGGCCTCCAACGATCACCCCTGTCCACTTTATCTTTGGCATCTTGTCCGACATGCTCCTGCCCGACGTTCGTAGTGACGCGGCACGCGATTCTGCTTATAGCCGGCCTTCTTCGTCGTCGTAAACGTCGAAGAAAAACCGCACCCGGTTCGGATGCGGACAGAATTGCGGGATGTACGTCTCGTAATAGGTGAGGTAACTGTCCGCCAGCTCGCTGAGCAGTTTGCACTTCATCTCGTGGTTCCAGCGGATGATCGCCGCGGCCTCTTTCACCTGCGAATGCTCGCGCAACCATTGCGCCACCTCGTCGTCGCCGGCACCGGTGGCGATGAATTCCTTGAACGGGGTTGGCGCAATGCCCGTGAACTGCCACAGGAACGCCGAGAGCCCGCACGGGTGAAAATTGTATTCGCCGTTGATGCCCAGCAGGAACGCCCGGCATTTCACGAGGCTGCGCGCGGCAATGACATACCCGCCGAGTTTTTCGTGCGGGCTGGGCGGCGGTTGTTTGCGGAGGTCTTTGACGAGGGCCTGGAGTTTGGGGGTATTCATGGCGTTCGCTGCCGTTATTATACGCAATTCCCCGCCCGCGTCGAGCGCGTCCCGGCAGTTTCCATTTGCGATTGACACGCGGAAGGGCGTTGCGGATTATCGGCGGCGGAGCGCTTGGATCCGCGGGAAACCAGTGAGCGAGGAAACCCCTCGAAACCTAAGGAGATTGCTATGACCGACGCAACGACACCACCCCCATCGACTGCCCCTCAACTCTCGCAACAGGAAATCGACAGCGGCAAGACCATGGCGATACTGGCCTATATCCCCATTGCTCTGATCGGCCTGATTGTGTCGATCATCTCCATCTCCACCAAGAACAACGCCTACGCCCTGTATCACGCGAA
>JBGOTY010000282.1:0-5004 GCA_041476745.1 Verrucomicrobiia bacterium
CTGCTCGAACGCGTGTTCGAGATCGACGATGGCCTCGCCCGGCTTGAGCGCGGCCTCGTACTGCTCCTTCTCGGCCTCCAGTTGCTCGCTACTGTAATTCGCGGCCTTGATGCTGAGACCGATGCGCCGTTCCGGGGCATCCACCTTGATGACGCGCGCGCTGACCTCGTCGCCCACCTTGAGCACGTTCTTGATCTTGTCGATGTGCTCTTCGCTGATCTGCGAGATGTGAACGAGACCCTCGAGCTTGTCGGGTAACTCAATAAACGCGCCAAACGACGCGAGCTTGACGACCTTGCCCTTCACGAGATCGCCCATCTTGTAACGCTGGTCGATGGTCCGCCACGGATCTTCTTCCAGTTGTTTCATGCCGAGCGAAACGCGCTGGTTGGCGCTGTCCACTTCGAGCACGACGGCGTCGACGGTCTCGCCCTTTTTCAACAGTTCGGCCGGATTCGTGACCTTGCGCGACCACGACATGTCGGAGACGTGCACCATGCCGTCGATGCCTTCCTCGATTTCGACAAACGCGCCGAAATTCGTGAGGTTGCGAACCTTGCCGGTGATCTTCGTGCCCGGCGGATATTTCTTCGGCACTTGCGACCACGGGTTCGCTTCGAGCTGGCGGATGCCGAGGGATATTTTCTGCTCCTCGCGCTTGATTTCGAGCACGAGTGCGTCAATCTCCTCGCCCACCTTCAACACATCGGAAGCCCGCGCCACGCGCTTGGTCCACGATAGCTCGGAGACGTGCACCATGCCCTCGACCCCGTCCTCCAACTGCACGAACGCACCGTACGGGACGACGCTGACGACCTTGCCGTGCACCTTGCTGCCCACGGGATACTTGACTTCGACGTTGTCCCAGGGATTGCGGTTCCGTTGCTTGAGGCCGAGCGAGACGCGTTCCTTCTCACGGTCAACTTCCAGGATCATGACTTCAATGGTTTCGCCGACCTTGAGCAACTCGGAGGGGTGATTGATGCGGCCCCAGCTCATATCGGTGATGTGGAGCAACCCGTCGAGCCCGTCGAGATCGATAAACGCGCCGAAGTCCGTAAGGTTCTTGACCGCACCGGAGCGGATTTGGCCGACCTGCATGCTCGAGAGCAGCGTGCGGCGCTTGTCTTCGCGCTCCTGCTCGATCAACTCGCGCCGCGAGAGAACGATGTTGTGACGCTCCTGGTTGATCTTGACGACCTTGAACTTGAACGTCTTGCCCATGTAGTCGTCGAGGTTGCGCGGAGGGATGACGTCAATCTGCGAGGCGGGGAGGAAGGCGTCGACGCCGATGTTGACCATCAGGCCGCCCTTGACCTTGCCGCGGACCTTGCCGTCGATGGTGCCGCCCTCGGTGCAAATCGTGACGATGCGGTCCCAGTTCTTCTTTTGCTCGGCCCGGGCGTAGGACAGCACGACCATGCCGTCGTCGTCTTCGAGGCTTTCCAACAACACCTCGATCTCGTCGCCCTGCTTGACCGCTTCGGGGTCATCGAATTCCGAGAGCGAAATCGAGCCCTCGGACTTGTAACCAATATCCACCAACACTTCGTTCGGACGCACCTCGAGGATGCGTCCTTTCACAAGCATTCCCTCCGTGAAAGCTTTCACTTCGGAAAAGAGTTTCTCCATTGAATTCGACATTAGACTGATTATTTCTCCTGCCTCTGGCAAGGCACTACGATGGTGCGGTATGCTGAAAAGGCGGGGAAATATAAGGCGTGAACCGAGGGGTTAGCAAGCCCTTTCTGAAAACCCCATATTCACTCGGTTTGGGGCTTTAAGGCCGCGATCCGCCGCATGATTTCGCGTCCGATGTCGAAGTAGACCTCTTTGACCGCGTCGCCGCGCAATTTCTCGAAATCCGCGGGCAACGGATACAAGAACGGCTCGCCGAACTTGATCTCCACCCGCGCGGGCCGCGGAAAACTCGTCCCGCGTGGCAGGGCGCGATCCGTGCCGAAGATGCGCATGGGGACGATGGGAACGTTCGCGCGCGCGGCGATCATGCCGATGCCCGCGCGTGCCTCCTGTAGCCCGCCGTCCTCGCTGCGCGTGCCTTCGGGAAACATCAATACCGCCTTGCCTTCACCGAGCATCCGCAACACGCTCCGCATGGCGCCGATGTCGCCGCGGTCGCGGTTGATGGGTACGCAGTTCCAGCTCCGCAGAATCCAGTTGGCCAGCGGATTGCGAAAGAGAGTGTCGCGCGCCATGAAGAAGGCTTCGCGTTGGCAGGCCAGCCCGAAAAATGGCGGGTCGAGAAAACTAACGTGGTTCCCGGCCAGGATGAACGCCCCCTGCGCGGGAAGTCGCTCGGCGTTATAGACCCGGCCGCGATGATACAAATAGAAGTAGGCGCGATACAGAAAGCGGCAGAACCGGTACCAGAGTTGCCTCATGCGCTCAGGCGCCGCCGACGCCGAAGCTGCCGCGGCGCTGGCCTTGCTGGCGAATGTGGTCCAGCAGCACCTTGGCGTTTTCTTCGACCGACAAATGCGAGTTCTCAATGACGGTGGCGCCGAGCGCAATCTGCAACGGTGACGTGGTGCGGCCCGTGTCCTTCTTGTCGCGGCGCTGGAGCGATTCCTTCACGCCCTCCTGGCTGGCATCGATCTTCATCGCCTCCAAATCCCGCTTGCGCCGCCGCGCGCGCACTTCCGGGCTGGCTTCGAGGTAGAATTTGTACGGCGTGTTGGGAAACACCACCGTGCCGATGTCGCGTCCTTCCATCACCAGGCTGCCGAGCTTGGTCAGCGACCGTTGATGTTGCACGAGGACGTGGCGCACTTCGGGCATGGCCGCGATGGTCGAGACTTTCTCCGTCACGTGCGGCTTGCGAACGGCATCGCCCGGATAAAAACCGTCAATCAGCATTCGCGCCTGGTGGTCAACGATCTCAAAGGTGATCTTGATCCGGTGGATCATTGCGATCACCGCAATCGAATCGTCGACGTCGATCCCTTCCTCCAGCGCCTTCCAGGTGATGGCGCGGTACATCGCGCCGGTATCGACATAATTGTAGCCCAACATCCTGGCCAATGCCCGCGACACCGTGCTCTTGCCGCTGGCGGCCGGCCCGTCCACCGCCACGACTACGGCGTTGTCGGCTGTCGGTTGTGGGTTCACTCTCGCAGTTGCTCCAGCTTGTCGAAGAAATTGGGAAATGTCTTGCTCACACAACCGGGATTCTTAATCCGAATGCCCGGAACTTTCAATCCTAACACAGAAAAACACATCGCCATCCGATGATCATTGTACGTTTCGATGTCCGCCGGATGTAGTAAATGCAGTGGCTTGGGGTGCACGATGAAACCATTTGTGCTTTCTTCTGCGACATCCTCACCGCCAACCTTTCGTAGTTCCGTCACCATCGCTTTGATCCGATCGGTTTCCTGGTCTCGCATCCGTGCCGCGTCAGTGATCTTCAGCGAGTGTTTCCCGAATAGAGCGCAGATTGCGAGTGTCATCACGCTATCGCCCAAATCTGTCCTGCGCGACACAATCTCTCGTGGCGGCAGGTAATTCGGGAACTTTCCGTCAAGTTGAAGGTAATGCTTGCGCTTGGTCCAACCCGCCACTTGTACGTCGCCACTTCTAACAAATCCAGCAGCCCAAAAGTATGAAGCACTTGAGTAATCAGGCTCGATGGCATAATCGGAGGTGAATGCAAGCTCGTACCCTTCATGAATCATGTTCTCGGTCATGTTCAGATAACCCTCTTCAAATTCCCACTTCGAGAATGCCAACTGTAGATTCGCAGGCCGACGGATCAGTAGTAGGGCGCTAGCAAATTGTGTGCTTGTGGTTAGCTCTACTGGGTAAGGCTCTGCGGTGCGCTTTAATCCATTCGAGACGATTCTTGCCGGGAGTTTATTGTCCCGTGATTCGACAGTCACACCATGGGCACGTAGCGCGTCGAATAATTCCCCCATTGGCCGTTCGTGCATCCGGGCATCGCCGCTAATCTTGTACTCGCCATGGCCGAGGCAAACCAGTGCCGTGAGAAACCGCGCCGCCGTTCCAGCGTTGCCGACGTATAGCTCGGCCTTCTTAGCGGGAATCTCGCCGTCGTGCCCAACCACCGTGATCGTGCGATTACACTCTTCGGCAGAATCAGGCTCGACTGTTACCTCGAACCCAAGTTTCTGCAGCGAATCGACCATGACCTGCGTGTCGTCCGCCCACAGCGCGCCACGCAGTGTGCATTTGCCTTTGGCGAGCGCCGCCAGGATCAGCGCGCGGTTGGTGATGCTCTTGGAACCGGGGACCGTGATCGTGCAATGCGGCGGTTTTGCCAACGGCTTGATTTCGTATGGATCAGGGAGAGGTTTCATTGGCAAAAGCATGTCATTCTGAGCGAAGCGAAGAATCTAGACCGCATTCGAGCCAGACCCTTCGCTTCGCTCAGGGTGACATCGCGAGGAAAAGTTGTCATCCCCGGAACCTCAACTCATCGCGAAAATGTTTTGCGCGTTTGAGCATGGCACGCAATTCGACGGCGTCGGAGTTTTCGACCGCGGCGCGGACCTTGGCGAGTTCCTCGATCAACTGGTCGAGCGCGCGGCCAATTTCATCGCGGTTTTCGAGGCAGATTTCCGTCCACATCTCGAACGGGCCGCCGGCGATCCGTGAGAAATCCTTGAAACCCGGACCCGCGAAGTTCAGCGCCTGTGCGCCGTCAGTGCAGGCGACGTTGACAACTGCAGCGGCGACGATGTGCGGGAGATGGCTGATGCGGGCGACGATTTCGTCGTGCTCCAGTGGCCCGAGCGTTTTCACGGAGCAACCGAGTGCCTTCCAGAAGTCGTACACGACCTTGAGCGCGGCTTGGTCCGTGTCTTCGCGCGGGGTGACGATGCAGGTGGCGTTCTCAAAAAGGTCGCGCCGCGCGGCTTCGATGCCCGATTGCTCGGAACCGGCCATCGGATGGGAGCCGACAAAGCGCGCTTTGCCGTTGAGCGCATCGGACAAGGCGGTGACGATGGGGTACTTGACGCTACC
>JBGOTY010000283.1:0-4941 GCA_041476745.1 Verrucomicrobiia bacterium
CTGATTTTCATTTATGAGCGGCTAAAACCCTGCAGGCTCCGTGCCCGACATTCATTTATCCAGGAATTTCTTATAGAACGGGGATCCTTTGTAGTCGCGGGCGACCCGTTGAATAATGCGGTCGCGATGGCCGATGAGGCGCTTCGGTTTCCGCGGCTTGACCTTGTCGATGGCGTACGAAGTGATCAGCGGCAGGGCGACGGTGCTATCCACGTAGCAAACGACGGCGTCGGGGAGCTTCTTGGGATCGACCTTGCCCCAACTGACGGCTTCGGCGGGCGTGGCCCCCGAGAGACCGCCGGTGTCGGGACGCGCATCGGTGATCTGGAGGAAGTAATCGTGGCCTTTCTCGTCGAGGCCGAGGACCTCCTGAATCTGCGGCTCGGTTTGCAGCATGAAATTCTTGGGTGAGCCGCCGCCGAGGATGAAGACGCTGGAGTTGCGACCGTGGCGCTTGGCGTCATAGACGATGCCGGCGGTCTGGTTAACGTCGCGGTTCACGTCGAATTGGAGTTTATTGCCGGCCAGGCTCATGGCGGCGACATTCATGCCGATGGAGCTATCGCCGGGACTGCTGGTGAAACACGGCACGCCGCACTGGTAGGCGACGGAAATGAGCGAGGTGTCCTTCAGGCCGAGTTTCTTTTCGCGCCGGTAGACGTATTTGCCGAGGAGGTAATGAAATTCGTCCGTGCCCATGGAACGCTGAAACTCCGGGCCGTTGATGACCTGGCGAATGAACGCGTCGGTATCGAGCAGGACGCGGTAGTCGAACAGGATGTCGTAAATGCGGATGATCCGGCGCTGGCGGAGTTCGACGTCATCGAGAAACGGCGACCCGCGATACAACTTCATGTCGAGGCCGTAATGGATGTCGTGGTAGAGGTTGGCGCCCGTGGTGATGATCCAGTCGATGAAGCCGGCCTTGATAAGAGGAATGAGGCAGGATATGCCAAGCCCGGCGGGCACGAGGGCGCCCGTGAGGCTAACGCCGATGAGGCCGTTGCGCGGCAGCATCTTGCCCACGAACAGCTCGCACCCTTCGCGGAGGCGGGCGGCATTGTAGGCCTGGAACGTATCGGCGACGAGTTGCGAAGCTTTCATCCCCTTGCTGATCGGTCGGGGATCGAGACGGGAGAAGCGGCGGAATTTGTTGGAGTTTTTCATGGGATCGAGATTTTTCTTCGTGCAAACGGCCGAGTGAGACCCTAGAATTAACAACCGCTTAAACTTTTGGCAACCTATTTAGGAGGACCTGTCTTATGGAACCGCGAGAGATTCACATCGGCCATAGCCCCGACCCGGATGACGCATTCATGTTTTACGCATTGACGCACGGCAAGCTGGACACCGCCGGATTGACATTCCAACACGTGATCAAAGACATCGAAAGCCTGAACCATCTGGCGGTCGAGGGCGAGTTGGAGGTCACGGCGCTGAGCGTGCACGCCTACGGGTACGTGATGGACAAATATGCGTTGCTGGCGAGCGGCGGGAGTTTTGGAGACAAGTGTGGGCCGATCGTCGTGGCGCGCAAGCCGATGGACGTGGGAGAACTGGCCGACGACCGGATCGCGGTGCCCGGCACGATGACGAGCGCGTATCTGCTCTTGAAGCTATTGCTGATGAATTTCAAGTTCGAGGTCGTGCCCTTCGACAAGATCATGGACGTGGTCAAGAGCGGCGAAGTGGACGCCGGATTACTCATCCACGAGGGGCAGATTACCTACGAGAAGATGGGACTGCATAAAATCGTCGATCTTGGCGCGTGGTGGTATGCGGACACGGGGCTGCCGGTGCCGCTGGGTGTGAACGGCGTGCGCAAGGACCTTGGCAAACAGTTAATGCAGAAGATTTCGGAGTTATTGACGGCCAGTATTCGCTACGCGCTGGACCATCGCGAGGAAGCCATCGCGTACGCCCGGGAGTTCGGACGCGGCATGGACGCTGCTACTACGGATCGCTTTGTGGGAATGTACGTGAATCCGCTGACGTTGGACATGGGGCCGAAGGGGCGTGAGGCCATCACGCTCCTGCTCACCCGGGCTTACCATGCGGCGCTGGTGCCGCGGCCGGTGAATTTGGAGTTCGTCGAATAATGGCGCACCGCGGGCAACAAAGGGGGCGGGGCGCAAAACGAAGCTGGCGAGTTCCCTTCCAATGGCCGGTGCTGCTCTTACTCCTCCTGACAACGCGCCTCTCTTTCGCCCAGTGGGACTTCACCCATGCGGGCGACCCAAACCGAAACTGGGGTGTGACGGCCACGGAGAGTGTGGGGTACGATGACAACTTCAACGCAACCGAGAAGAATCCGCAGGCTGGTGTGAGGCTCAACTCCGACCTCAAGCTCCGTGCGAGTGTCCCGCTCGAACGGTTTTTTGCGGGGATGCAATACGATTACGGAGCCAGTTATCCGCGCGATGTCAAGCTGGGTGGGGTCAGTGAAACTCACAATCTCAACATGGTCGCCAATTACACAGTCAACCCGCGGTTGGCACTCAACGTCAACGAGGACTTTATCAGTTCCCTCCAGCCAGAACTTGTGCGTTCGTCCGCCAATGCGCCCGTCACGGTTGTGCAGGCGGGCACGTACATTTACGATACCGTGGGGGGTGGCCTGATCTACTCATTGTCGCCGAGATGGAGTGTATCGGCCAATGCCTCTTGGGACATTTGGGAATACCAGGCATCGTCTGTCGCCAGTAACAACAATCATCAGGATTACTCGGCAACGCTGTCCGCGCTCTATCTGTTTGACGCGCGCACCACAGTCGGGCTGAACTACCAGTATGGTCAAAACATTTTCGTCAATGCCGGCACTAACAACGGCCTGGATGCAGTCTCACATACGTTGTATCTATCCGTCGTGCGGAGGTTCAACCCACGCCTGTCCCTGTCCCTGAACGGCGGCTATACGGTTCGCAATTCGCAGGACGGGACTCAGAGCACTTCCCCATCAGCCTATGGATCACTCGTTTACATTTATGGACCCAACAGTACAATTACGCTCACTCTTGCCCAATCACTGAGTGAAGCCACCATAGGAGTCAACCGACAATTCAGCGCCCAGCAAAACACCAGTTTCGTTGTGCAACTCAGTCACCGGGTCACCCCCAGGCTGCGCGCCATCGGCGACATCACCTATGTTTATGGTTCTTTCGTAGCGCCGCTGGGCGCAGGGAGCACGGCCGGGCCGGTGGCGGTCGGTGGGTTTCAGAACCCGACCTTGATCGGACCACTGGGCGGCGGCACGGTAAGCCCAAACGATCAGTCGCTGACGGCCCACCTTGGCCTGAGCTACTCCTTTAGGGTCTGGGTGTCGGCTGTCCTGGATTACAATTACACCGAGTTGGTTTCATCCGACGCGGGTTTGATTCAACCATTTTCGCGCAATCAGATCAGTACGGGGATAAGCCTGGTATATTGAAGACCATCAGGAGGCCGATTCGTCACAAATAGTGGCGTTCTTGACGGGCGGGCCGGTCGGAGCCAACAATTGCGTGGCTGGGAACCTTCACTAGCCACTGTCCGCCATGGGGTTGGCCCGACTTTTTACTTGCGTTGGCACAGAACATGGTGTGTATTGTCCAGCCTCCGATAGGCAGATTTAAGCGGATTTATGGAGCAAACCGACGCAAAGCCATCACAGGAATCGAGACTGCAGTTTCTCGACTACTGGCGGGTTATCAAGACGCGCAAAGTGATTGTTTTGCTGCTCTTTTTGCTGGCCGGTTTGACCGCTTTCACCGTTTCGCTGTCCCTGCCGAAGAAGTACGCGGCTTCGGCGCGCATTAAAGTCGAGACCGAGAAACCGTCGGTGGATGTTTTTGC
Organism: Verrucomicrobiia bacterium; assembly: GCA_041476745.1. Lineage (GTDB taxonomy): Bacteria > Verrucomicrobiota > Verrucomicrobiia > Palsa-1439 > Palsa-1439 > Palsa-1439. The sequence continues at coordinate 3,832 of JBGOTY010000283.1, forward strand.
GCCAACACAGGCTGCCGGGTATGACCCGTACTTCCTCCGGACCCAGTATCAGATCATCCAGTCGCAGAAGATCCTCTATCCGGTCATCGAATCCTTCAAACTGCAGGACAAGTGGGGCCTGCCCATGGACATCGCTATGCGGCGATTGAAGGGCCAGCTTTTCGTCCGTCAGTATCCGGATACGTCGCTCATCGAAATCGGGATGATTGACCACGACGGTCGTCTGGCAGCCGATGTCGCCAACAAGATCGCAGAAGTTTTTAAGAGCAACGGGCTGGAGGAGAAGCGGAAGCAAACCCAAGAGGGAATCGACAAGCTCCGTGAGGATCAGACCCAGCAGGAGGAACGGGTCCGCGTCGTGCAGGAGAAGATTGAGCGGCTCCGCAAGGAGTTGGGCGTACCCGTTCTGGGAACCGTCAAGATGAGCGACATTACCATGGAACATTTGGAAAGCCAGTTGTCCGATGCGCACAACCTGGCCATCACGACCGAGGCGCGCCTCAACGAGGTCAGGAAACTCACTCCCTTGCAATTGCGGAACGCCATCAACACGCTCACTAGTGATCCCACCGTTCAGTCGCTGTTGCAGCGCCTGACGGAAACCGAAACGAGCCTGGAAATCCTGAAGCAGGATTTTGGTCCGGAACACCCCACAGTCCTCGCGATGATCGCCCAGCACGACAAGCTGTATGACCAGCTCAACGAGCGTCTGGAGGGAATCAAGAAGGGCTTTGAGGTTGAATATGCGGTCGCCAAGGCCCGTGTCGACGATCTGCAGACGCGATACGACGAGGCCAAGAACGCCAGTTACGCGCTGGAAAGCGACAAGTATCTTCCCTTCCGGAATGCGCAGCGGGAGGAAGAGCGGGAGATGAAACTCGAGGAAGCTGTGAGCCTCCGTCTCCAGCAGGCGAAGATTGAAATGGAATTGCCCCGCAATCCCGTGGTAGTGATCGATTACGCTCAGGTACCCCTGCCGCAATCCTACGTTAGTCCCGCGATTGTCAGCAACACGGTAATGGGTTGCGTGGGTGGCTTGATAGTGGGTATTGCGCTGGCGTTCTTCATCGAATTCCTCGATACCAGCATCAAGAAGATTGAAGACATTGA